>NZ_LZKC01000184.1:0-3584 GCF_001672685.1 Mycobacterium sp. E2462 | reverse complement strand
CTCGGCCGGTACCGCGGTATTTGCGGGAGGCGCTGCTCGACCATCGCGAGCACCGTTTCGTAGCTCAGCCCGGCGCGGCGCCAAGCCGTCGAAGTCGGTCAAGCGCCGCTGACCCGGCCGCGGCCCGCAAGCCGTCCGCCCGGCCGCGCTGCCCCCGCGCTCGGCCATTCTCATCCGCGCCCGGCGGGTGCACAATCAGCTAATGAAGCGTTACCTGACCGTCGGCTACGGGGCCGCCGGTTATCTGCTCTTTCTCGCCGCGTTCCTCTATCTCGTCGCTTTCCTGGGAAACTTTTGGGCGCCGCGGACCGTCGACCGCGGCCCGGCGTCGCCAACCGGCTGGGCGGTGTCGATCGACGCCGCGCTGCTGGCCGTCTTCGGCCTCCAGCACAGCGTTATGGCGCGGCCCGGCTTCAAGAGCTGGTGGACGCGGCTCGTGCCGCCCGCGGTCGAGCGCAGCACCTACGTGGTGTGCTCCAGCGTCGCCCTGGTGCTGCTGTACTGGCAGTGGCGCCCGGTGCCGACCGTCGTCTGGGACGTCCAGGTGCCGGCAGCGCGGCTGCTCCTGTGGGCGGCGTTCTGGCTCGGTTGGGCGATCTGCCTCGCGGCGACCTTCATGATCAACCACTTCGACCTGTTCGGGCTGCGGCAGGTGTATCTGGCCTGGCGCGCCGAGCCCTACACCGATATCGAGTTCCACGTCCGGCTGCTCTACCGGCTGGTGCGACACCCCCTCATGCTCGGCTTCGTCGTCGCCTTCTGGGCTGTGCCGACCATGACGGCCGGTCACCTGTTGTTCTCGCTGGCCATGACCGGCTACGTCGTGATCGCCACCCAGTTCGAGGAGCGTGATCTCCTCGCCGCGCTGGGCGATCAGTACCGGGACTACCGCCTGCGCGTGCCGATGCTGGTGCCGAGACCGCGCCGGTCGCGCACGGCCCGCGCCGGCTGACGGCGAATCGGCGCCGCTTCGGGCGATCCACTGACGGTGGCGCGGAGGTGTTTGTCACTATTGAGGACATGGACGTCAAGGAGGTGCTGCTGCCGGGCGTCGGTCTGCGCTACGAGTTCATCGACCACCGGGGTGACCGCATCGGCATCATCGCGCGGCGCGGCGGTGACTTCGACGTCGTCGTGTACGCCCGCGAGGACCCCGACGAGGCCCGGCAGCTGCTGCACCTGAGCGACCAGGAGGCCGAGGCGGTGGCCCAAATCCTGGGGGCGCCGCGGATCGCCGAACGCTTCACCGAGCTGGCCCGCGAGATCCCCGGCCTGGAAACGGGCCAGGTGCACATCCCGAGCGGCAGCCCGTTCGCGCAGCGCCCGCTGGGGGACACCCGCGCGCGGACCCGCACCGGGGCGTCCATCGTCGCGATCGTGCGCAACGAGGAGGTGCTCGCCTCGCCCGGGCCCGGCGAGATGCTGCACGCCCGCGACGTCCTGATCGTGGTCGGCACCGAAGACGGCATCGCAGGCGTTCGGCAAATCATCGAAAAAGGCTGAAACCGTGCAGGTTTCGGGGGAGCTGCTGTTGCAACTCGGCGCCCTCCTGGCGACGCTGGCCGTGCTGGGAGGCGTCGCACGTCGCTTCGCGCTGTCCCCGATACCGGTCTACCTGGTCGCGGGCCTGTGCCTCGGCAAGGGCGGTCTGCTCCCCGTCGCGGCGGCCGGCGAATTCATCACCACCGGCGCCCCCATCGGCATCGTGCTGCTGTTGTTGACCCTGGGTTGTGAGTTCTCCGCGGCCGAGTTCGCCAGCAGCATGCGGCGCCACCTGCCGTCCGCGGGCGTCGACATCGTCCTCAACGCGGCGCCCGGGGCCGTCGCCGGCTGGCTGCTCGGCCTGAACGGCGTCGCCGTGCTGTGCCTGGCCGGCGTCACCTACATCTCCTCGTCCGGCGTCATCGCGCGCCTGCTGGGCGACCTGCGCCGGCTGGGCAACCTCGAGACGCCGTCGGTCCTGTCGGTGCTCGTACTCGAGGACTTCGCGATGGCGGCCTACCTGCCGCTGTTCGCCGTCCTGGCGTCGGGCGGGGGCTACTTGCAGGCGCTCGGCGGCATGGCCGTCGCCGTGTGCGCCCTGCTCGTGGCGTTCGCCGCGTCGTTTCGCTGGGGCCATCACGTCGGGCGGCTCGTCGAACACACCGACTCCGAACAGCTGCTGCTTCGAGTGCTGGGCGGCACCCTGTTGGTGGCCGCGCTGGCGGAGTCCCTGCATGCGTCGGCCGCCGTGGGCGCGTTCCTGGTGGGCCTCACCCTGACCGGCGACACGGCGGAGCGGGTTCGCCAGGTCCTGACCCCGCTGCGGGACCTGTTCGGCGCCATCTTCTTCTTGGGCATCGGCTTCGAGGTGGACCCGCACGACTTGATCCCCGTGCTGCCGGCCGCCCTGATCCTCGCGGTGGTCAGCGCGGCCACCAAGGTCGCGACCGGGATGTTCGCCGCCCGCCGCGACGGGGTGGCGCGGCGCGGGCAGCTGCGCGCGGGCACCGCCCTGATCGCCCGCGGCGAGTTCTCGCTGATCATCATCGGACTGGCCGGCAAAGCCACCCCCACCGTGGCCGCGCTGGCCACGGCCTACGTCTTCGTGATGGCCATCGTGGGGCCGGTGCTGGCGCGCTACGCCGGGGGCCCGCGCCCGGCCGGCGCCACGCCGACCTGACGCCGCCCGCTCACCCGATGTGCAGCGCGACGACCATCCAGCGGGCCCCCGCCGTCACCCGCTCGACGCGGCAGGCGATGGCGTGCACCCGGTGGCCGCGGCTGTAGGACCCGAAGACCTCCGCCGCGCTGTCCGGGTTCCGGTGCCCGGCCGGCTGCAGCCGCATCCGGCGCAGCACCGCGGCGCCCTCGCCCCTGGCGGCGTGCCCGGCCGCCGAGATCGCGACGACCGAGTCCACCAGGCTGGGCGCCAGCAACGGGGCCAGTTGCGCGGCCGGGCGGCGCCGGTCGAGCACCTCCAGCACCCGGCGCAGCGCGGCGTCGGCGAAGCTCGCGGCCTGGCGCATTGGGGCGGACAGCGCGATCGGGGGGCCCGCCGCAGGCTGCGGCGCATGCGGCCGGTGCGGGGCCTGACCGCCGCGGCGCGACGCGGCCCGCGCGGCCGGCCGACACGCGGGGACGACTCGCGGGGCGGCCTTGGTCGGGGGTTCGTAATCGACGACGGGCGTGACGGTGAAAGCGCCAGCCGGTTGCGCAACGGGACTAATGTTCAACGCGCACTCTCCAACTCCTCGGTATAACCGGCAGCCCGCTGGAGAGTGGCAGACAGTGGTCGTGGGTCATCATGGCACAACTCGAGCGCGCGCGTACCCGCGCTGACCCGGCGCACCGGTCCGGCGATTACCGTGGGCCAGGCATGGGTCCCGCTCGTGCCGTGCTGACGAATGACGAAGGAGGACGGCCCGCATGGTGACCCGGTTGTCCCCGTCCGACGCGTCTTTCTTCCGGCTCGAGAACACCGCCACCCCGATGTATGTGGGGTCGCTGTCCATCCTGCGCCGCCCGCGCGCCGGGCTGAGCTACGAAACGGTGCTCGCGATGGTCGAGCAGCGCCTCCCGCAAATACCGCGCCACCGTCAAAA
>NZ_LZKC01000183.1:0-1138 GCF_001672685.1 Mycobacterium sp. E2462 | reverse complement strand
CATTGCCCTGGCCTGCGACGGGGGCCGGCGAGGGCGGCGCCGAGGAATCCGGGTCGGCCGCCGCCACCGCGGCCGACGCGGCCCAGCCGGCGACCATCAGACTCGCGACGGCCACTCGCGCCGCGGAAGGAACTGCACCCATATGCAGAAAGCGTACCGGGGCCGCGAGGCGAAATCATAAAGCTGCGGATTCGGACCAGCGGCGATACCGAAGGGTCGTCAACCCCGCGGTGGCTCCGGCGCGCCCGCGCGGTTCAGGATCCGGGCCGCGTCGGCGACCATGTCCTCGACGATGCTCGCGGCCGGCTGGATGTCGCGGATGCGGCCCACGCCTTCGCCAACGAGGATGCCCGCGGTGTCGAAATCCTCGGCCGCCAGCGCCGCCTGGAAGGCGGCGACCGCCTCCGGCAGCGACGCCGTCAGCTCGGCTTCCTTGCCGTGCCAGGTGTCGAGGAAGGCGTTGGTCAGGGCCCGCGCGGTGTACATGGGCGGCCAGTCGAGCCGACGCACCAGGTCGTAGACGGTGGTCCGCACGGTGTCGTCACCGCCGGCGCGGACGGCCCGCTCGTGCGCCCGCGGCGACACCAAGGCCTCCGGCGACGCCCAGAACCGGGTGCCCACGACCGCCCCGTCGGCGCCCAGGGCCAGGGCGGCCGCCAAGCCGCGCCCGTCGGTGACCCCCCCGGCGGCCGCCACCAGGGTGGCGGGCGAACGCGCGGCGACCAGGTCGGCGACCTCGGGCACCAGCGTAAAGGTGGAGCGGACGCTCATGCCGTGCCCGCCGGCTTCGCCGCCTTGGGCCACCAAGACGTCTGCGCCGGCGTCCAGGGCCTGGCGCGCCTGCTCGAGATTTTGCACCTGGGCCATCAGCGCGGCCCCCGCCGCGCGAATCCGCTCGGCGAACGGTTGCAGGTCACCGAAGGACAGCAGCACCGTCGGCGGGCGCTGCGCGAGTGCGATGTCGAGCACGTCGGGCCGCAGGTTCCAGGTGATGAACCCGTATCCGACGCGGGCGCCGGCGGCGCGACCGATTTGCTCCCGCAACCAGTCGGGGTCGCCGTAGCCGCCACCGATGAGGCCCAGGCCACCGGCGGCCGTCACCGCCGCCGCGAGCCGGCCCCCGGCCACCAGGGCCATC
>NZ_LZKC01000182.1:0-4422 GCF_001672685.1 Mycobacterium sp. E2462 | reverse complement strand
TGCTCACACTGGCGTTGACGGTCTCGATCGTCAACGCCATGAACTTCGTCGACGGGCTCGACGGGCTGGCCGCCGGGCTCGGGCTGATCACCGCCATGGCCATCTGCATGTTCTCGGTCGGGCTGCTGCGCGATCACGGCGGCGACGTGTTGTTCTACCCGCCCGCGGTGATCTCGGTGGTGCTGGCGGGGGCCTGCCTGGGCTTCCTGCCGCACAACTTTCACAAAGCCAAGATCTTCATGGGCGACTCGGGCTCGATGCTGATCGGGCTGATGCTCGCCGCGGCCTCCACGACGGCCGCGGGACCGGTGTCGCAGAACGCCTACGGTGCCCGCGACGTGTTCGCGCTGCTGTCACCGTTTCTGCTGGTGGTCGCGGTGATGTTCGTGCCGATGCTCGACCTGCTGCTGGCGATCGTGCGCCGCACCCGCGCGGGGCGCAGCGCGTTCAGCCCCGACAAGATGCATCTGCATCACCGATTGCTGCAGATCGGCCACTCGCACCGCCGGGTGGTGCTGTTGATCTACCTGTGGGTGGGCATCGTCGCGTTCGGCGCGGCGAGCACGATCTTCTTCAACCCCCGGGACACCGCCGCGGTGATGCTGGGCGCCATCGCCGTCGCGGGCATCGCCACGGCCATCCCGCTGCTGCGCCGCCGCGACGACGACGAAGACGAAGGCTACGACAGCCGGTAGTAGTGGGGTCTGCGATGTGGTACGGTGCTGGTAGAACCCCAAAAAACCGTTCAGGTTGCCGGTCTCTCGGAGGGCTATCCGATCGGGCCGGTGGACGACTGATGCCGGGAGCTACCCCTTGGGTAATTCCACTGTGACGTGCGATACGCTCGGCGGGCCACCGATCAGTCGGTCGGGGGGGTCTAAGTTCCAACCAAACTGGGATTGAGGTGCTGCGGTGACGACACCAGCGCAGGATGCGCCGTTGGTGTTCCCCTCTGTTGCTTTCCGTCCGGTTCGGCTGTTCGCTATCAGCGTTGCCCTCACGGCGGTGGCCGTGGCCCTGGCGGCCATGTCAGGCCACTTGATGGTCGGCGTCTTCTTCGGCGTCGGGCTGTTGCTGGGTTTACTCAACGCGGTGCTGGTCCGGCGCTCGGTCGCGTCCATCACCGCCAAGGACCATCCGCTGAAGAGCACCATGGCCGTGAATTCCGCGACGCGGCTGGCCGTCATCACCGTGCTGGGGCTGATCATCGCGTTCCTGTTCCGGCCGAGCGGCCTGGGCGTCCTGTTCGGGTTGGCGCTCTTCCAGGTCCTGCTGGTTGCGTCCACAGCGCTGCCCGTGTGGAAGAAGCTGCGCGCGGGGGATTTGGAGCCCGGATCCGCGGACGCGCCCGAGGGCGGCGTGATCGCGAGATCGGAAGGAACGGAAGGAAGGACCACCAGCGATGACTGACACGACGTTTCTCGCCGAGTCCGCCATCGAGGTCGGCGAGCACAACAAGGCCACCTGGCTGGGCCTGACCGTCAACACCGACACGATCCTGGCGACGGGTATCGCGGCCGTGATCGTGCTCGCGTTGGCGTTTTTCCTGCGCGCCAAGATCACATCGACCGGCGTGCCCAGCGGCGTCCAGCTGTTCTGGGAGGCCATCACCGTCCAGATGCGCGACCAGATCGAAAGCGCGATCGGCATGCGCATCGCGCCGTTCGTACTGCCGCTGGCCGTCACCATCTTCGTGTTCATCCTGATCTCGAACTGGCTGTCCGTGCTGCCGCTGCAGTACACCGATAAGGCGGGGCGCACCACCGAGCTGTTGAAGTCGGCGGCCGCCGACATCAACTACGTTCTGGCACTGGCCCTGTTCGTATTCGTCTGCTACCACGTGGCGGGCATCTGGCGCCGCGGCATCGTCGGGCACCCGCTCGCCGTCCTCAAGGGCCACGTGGCCTTCCTGGCGCCGATCAACCTCGTCGAGGAACTCGCCAAGCCGATCTCGTTGTCGCTGCGACTCTTCGGCAACATCTTCGCCGGCGGCATCCTGGTCGCGCTCATCGCGCTGTTCCCGCCCTACATCATGTGGGCGCCCAACGCGATCTGGAAGGCGTTCGACCTGTTCGTCGGCGCCATCCAGGCCTTCATCTTCTCGATCCTGACGATCCTGTACTTCAGCCAGGCCATGGAGATCGACGATCACCATGACTGAGGCCATCGTGAATTGTTTTGTCCCACGCACCATTACAGAGGCCTGGTAGACCGCTACCAGATATCAAGGAGGATAAGAATGGCTCTGGATCCCCAAGTCGCTGCCGCTGCACTCATCGGCGGTGGACTCATCATGGGCGGCGGCGCGATCGGTGCCGGTATCGGTGACGGCATCGCCGGTAACGCGCTGGTCGCGGGCATCGCCCGGCAACCCGAGGCGCAAGGCCGGCTGTTCACGCCGTTCTTCATCACCGTCGGTCTGGTCGAGGCGGCCTACTTCATTAACCTGGCGTTCATGGCGCTGTTCGTGTTCGCCACACCGGTCGGCACCTAATTCGCTGTGATGGGTGACGCGAGCCGCAGCGTAATGGCATCCGGCCGGGTGGTGGCCGAGGGAGGTAACAACTTCCTCGTCCCCAACGGCACGTTCTTCTTCGTGCTGGCCATCTTCTTGGTCGTGCTCGGCATCATCAGCACGTTCGTCGTGCCGCCGGTCATGCGGGTGTTGCGCGAGCGCGACGCCATGGTCGCCAAGACCGCGGCCGACAACAAGAAGGCCGCCGAGCAGTTCGAGGCTGCCCAGGCCGACTACGAAGAAGCTATGACGGATGCCCGTGTGCAGGCGTCGTCGCTGCGCGACAACGCCCGCGCCGAGGGCCGTAAGGTGGTCGAGGACGCGCGCGCCCAGGCCGAGCAGCAGGTGTCGACGACGCTGCAGCAGGCCGCCGAGCAATTGAAGCGGGAAAGAGACTCCGTGGAGCTCGATCTGCGCGCCAACGTGGCCAGCCTGTCGGCGACGCTGGCCAGCCGGATCCTCGGCGTCGAAGTTGCTCCCGGGACCGCGACGAGTAGGTAAAACACACATGGGGAATTGGTCGACCTTCATCGGGCAGCTGATCGGCTTCGCCGCCATCGTGCTGCTGGTGGTGCGCTACGTCGTGCCGCCGGTGCGTCGGATGATGACCGCTCGGCAAGAGACCGTGCGTCAGCAGCTCAAAGATGCTGCCGCGGCGTCGGATCGGCTCACCGAGTCGACGACGGCCCACAGTAAGGCCGTCGAATCCGCCAAGGCGGAGTCGAAGCGGCTCGTCGAAGAGGCCGAGACGGACGCGGCGCGCATCGCCGAGCAACTGCAGGCGCAGTCCGAGGTGGAGGCCGAGCGCATCAAGTCCCAAGGCGGCCGCCAGGTCGATCTGCTGCGGACGCAACTGAGTCGTCAGCTGCGCCTGGAGCTTGGCCACGAGGCCGTGCGGCAGGCGGGCGAACTGGTGCGCAACTACGTGGCCGACGCCGAGCAGCAATCCGGCACCGTCGACCGGTTCCTGGACGACCTGGAGCAGATGGCGCCGGCGTCAGCCGACGTGCGGTACCCGCTCGCGTCGAAGATGCGGTCGGCCAGCCGGCAGGCCTTGGCCAGTCTGTCCGACAAGTTCGGTGCTGTCGCCAAAGACCTTGACAACAAGGCGCTCTCGACGCTGTCCAGCGAATTGGTCGCGGTGGCGCAGCTGTTGGACCGGGAGATCGTCGTCCTGCGCTACCTGACGGTTCCCGCCGAGGAGTCCGGCCCCCGGGTTCGGCTGATCGAGCAGTTGCTGTCCGGCAAGGTCGGTGACGTGACGCTCGACGTCCTGCGCTCGGCGGTGGCCGAGCGGTGGTCGGCGAACTCCGATCTCGTCGACGCCATCGAGCACGTGTCGCGACAGGCCTTGCTGGAAGTGGCCGAGCGCGAGGACAAGGTCGACGAGGTCGAAGAACAGCTTTTCCGGTTCTCCCGCATCCTGGACGCGCAACCCCGGTTGGCCATCCTGCTGGGCGACTTCGCCGTTCCGGTGGAAGGCCGAGTCCAGTTGCTGCACAACGTCCTTGAAGGCGCAAGCGGCCGCGTCAACCCCATCGTCGAGTCGCTGCTCACCCAGACGGTCCAGCTGCTGCGCGGCGAGCCGGCCGAGTCGGCCATCGAGTTCCTGGCCGCCGCCGCGGTGGCGCGCCGCGGTGAGGTCGTCGCGCAGGTCAGCGCGGCGGCCGAACTCAGCGACGAGCAGCGCACCCGCCTCGCCGACGTGCTCGCCCGCATCTACGGCCACCCGGTGACGGTGCAGCTGCAGATCGAGCCGGAGCTGCTCGGCGGGCTGCTCATCTCCGTCGCCGACGAGGTGATCGACGGGACGCTCTCGTCCCGGCTGGCCGCGGCCGAGGCTCAGTTGCCCGACTGAGCACCCACTACTTTCCCCACCCCATGCGAACGAAGATCAAGTAGGAAGA
>NZ_LZKC01000181.1:0-35199 GCF_001672685.1 Mycobacterium sp. E2462 | reverse complement strand
GGCGTCCAGTTCGACAGGAACGGTTCGCCTTGCTGCGGGATCCACAACGACGGGGCCAGGTTGAGGATGACTTTCGGGACACCCGTGGAGCCGCTGCTGCAAATCCCGTTGGCGGCGGGGGAGACGGCGGCGGGCAACGGGTCGCTCGATTCGGCGGCGGCGTGGGCGTCCAACTCCCGGCGGGTCTGTTCGTCGACGACGACGGCGGGGTCGATGACCGCCCGCACCCGGTCCCGCTCCCATTCGGGGAGGTCCCAGTGCATGGGCACGGGGATAGCGCCGATCTTCCAGCTGCCCAGGGTCGCCAACACCAGGTGCGCGGAGTTCGGAATCGCCAGCGCGACAAAGGACCCCGTCTCGGCGCCGGAGGCGGCCAGCGCCCGGCCCCACTGGTTGGCCCGGGCGTCGAGCTCACCGAAGGACAGCGACGACGCCGTCCCGTCGAGCGCGACGATCGTCACGCCCGGGTCGTCGGAGCGGTGCTCGGCGAGCTCTTGCAGCTTGACGCCGAAGGGAACCCCACCCTCGAACGGGTTAGGGGGCACGGCCGCCGCGACGGGCTCGGTCGTCATGCCGGGACCGGCCCGCTGAACAATGTCTCGACGGCGCCATCGCGCACGCCGGGCACCAGGCGCAGCGCCAACCCCTCCGCGCCCACCGGCAACCGGATGAGCGGCTGGGTATGCCGGTCGAGCACGCTGACGTCGGACTCGTCGCAGAACCCGAGGGCCCCGAGCAGCTGGTGGGAGGTGCGCAGCACCTGCCGCGCGGTGTCGACCGCCTTGAGCCGCAGAACGAGTGCGTCCGCCAAAACAACTTGCGGCGGTGCGGATTCCGGCCGACAGATGCTGTATTTGGCCAGTTCGTGAAGTCCGCGAACCCCGACGGCGGCCTCGGCGGCAGCGAAGCGAACGGCCTGGAAGTCCGCCAGCGGCTTGCCGAACTGGATGCGGGCACGCACGTGTTCGGTGACGATCCGCAACGACTGTTGCAGCGCTCCCAGAATCCGCCACGATCCCAGCACGAGATGAAGATTAACGTCGGCGACCGCGACGGCGCCATCAGGCCCGGACAGGGTCGCCGGGACGAGGAAGGGGCCCAGCTTCGCACCGGTCCGCCGCGCGGGCTGTGGGCGGTAGCGGTGGCCGTCAAGGTCCGCGGCGATCCAGGCGCCCGGCAAGTCACCGTGGTCGATGCGCGGGGCCCGCGGATCGACCAGTGCCAGGCGGGCGCCGTCGATCGCCAGCAACTCCTCCACGAGCGGGTAGGGCAGCGCCGTCGCGCCCGCCGCCTGGCAGAGCACCGCGGCGGCCAGCCGGTCGTCCGGCGCCGACCGCACGTCCAGGTCGAACGCGCCGACCTCGGTCAGCGCCGCGCGCGCCGCGTCCCGAACGGTGTCGTCGGTCTCGGCGCGCAGCGCCGCCGGTGGCCCACCCAACAGCAGCAGCCGCTTGCCGGCAACGGCGGCGAAGTCGCTGATGTCCTGCGGCAGTTCGGTTTTCATCGGCTCTCTCCCAATACGTCGCGGGCCACCAACATTTTCTGGACCTCGATGGTGCCCGACGCGACGGTGGCGGCCTGGGCGTAGCGCCAATGGTCTTCGATCGCCCCGTGCAGGGGAGCGGCAGAACCGCTGTCCAGGGCGGTGGGTCCGAGCACGTCGAACAGCAGCTCGGCGACCTGCTGGTCACATGTCGTGGTGGCGATGCGCGCGGCGCTGGCCGCCGCTCCCGCCGCGGGATCGTCCTGCAAAGACACGGCGCGGTAGGCCAGCAACCGGGCGACGCGCAGGTCGACCAGCGCCCGCACCCACCGGGTCCGAATCGATTCCGGCAACCCGTCCCAGTCGTCGCCGAGTTGGGCCGCCATCCGGTCGAGCAGCGACTCGCAGCGCGCGTAGCGCGCGATACCCACCCGCTCGAACGCCAGCGCCTCGCGCATCACCCGCCAACCGTCGCCGACCTCGCCCAGGACGTCGCCGGGGAACGCCGGCACGTCGTCGAGGAACATCTCGTTGAGGTGATGCGGCCCCAGCATCGACGGGATGCCGCGAACCGTGAATCCCGGCCTGTCCATCGGGATCAGAAAGAGCGTGAGCCGCTTGTGTTTTGGCGCGTCGGGATCGGTGCACGCGGCCAGCACGCACCACGACGCCATCAGCGCGTAGGAGGTCCACACTTTCTGGCCCGTGATGCGCCAACCGTCACCATCTGCCACCGCCCGGGTGCGCAGCGACACCAGGTCGGTTCCGGCCTCCGGCTCCGAGAACCCTTGACACCAGATCACGTCGCCGGCGGCGATGGCCGCCAGGTGCTTGGCCTTCTGCTCGGCGGTGCCGTAGCGCATCAGGGCGGGCCCGACCCAGTTGATGCCCATGTACTGGGGACCGCGGGGTTCGTGTTGGGCCCACATCTCTTCGCGCAGCACGGTCTGCTGCCACACCGAACCCCCGCCGCCGCCATGCTCTTTCGGCCACGCCAACGCCAGCAGCCCCTCGGCGGCCAGCAGCTTGCAGAAGGTCTCCGTGGTGGCGAGGTCCTGCGGGTTCTCCGTGCAGGCGCCCAGGAAATCCGCGGGAATGTGGTGGGCCACCAATTCGCGCAGATGGTTGCGCAGCTGCCCGGCGTCGTCACCGAGGTCGTAATCCATGGTCGTCATCCCTTCGGCAACCCGAGCAGCCGCTCGGCGATGATATTGCGCTGCACCTCCGAGGTGCCGCCGTAAATCGTTGCGGCCAAGGCGTCCTGACGCTCGAAGAGCAGATCGGGGTCACCCGCCGAGGCGGGACCCGCCGCGGCCGCGCCCAGCTCCCAAACCCGTTGCAGCGTCACGGATCCGAGCAGTTTCATGGTGTCCGACTCCGGGCTGGGCCGGCCGGCGAGCTCGTTGCCCAGTGAGCGGTATCCGGTGGCGCGCAGCGCTTCTGCGTCGGCCAGCAGGGAGCCGAGTTCGGCGTAGAGGTCCGGACCGGCGTCGGCGCGCCGCACCGCGTCGAGGCCACGCTGAATTTCGACCCAGTTCATGATCCAGATCATCTGGCGCTCGTGATGCAGGGAGGACAACGCGACGTTCCAACCGCCGTGCAGGGGTCCCAGCAGGTTGTCGGCGGGCACCTCGACGTCGTCGAGGAACACCTCGCAGAATGTCTCGTCCGAGATGGAGGCCATCCGGATCGGCTCGATCCGCACGCCGGGCGAGTGCAAGTCGACGATCAGGCAGCTGATGCCCCGATGTTTGGGCGCCTCCGGATCGGTGCGGGCATACAAGGTGCACCACCGCGATTCGTGCGCCTGGGTCGTCCAGATCTTGTGCCCGGTGACCCGGAACGCGTCGCCGTCGAGGTGCGCGCGGGTGCGCAGGCCGGCGAAATCGGAACCCGCCTCGGGCTCGGACATGCCCAGGGCCCACCACTCGTCGCCGCGCAGCAGCGGAACGAGGAACCGCTCGATCTGCGCGGGCGTCCCGAACTGTCGGATGCCGGGCGCCGCGACGCCCGGACCCTGGATGTTGGGCAGCTTCGGCGCGGACCGCACCGCGGCTTCGATGCGGACCTCCATCGCGTCGCGTAGGCCCAGCGCTCGTCCACCGTGCTCGCGAGGCCACGTCGGTTGCAGCCAGCCGGCCTCGAACGCGGCCCGCTGATAGTCGCGGCGCAGCGGCAGATCCCAGCGGTACGCGCGGTAGTTCGCGTAGTAGTCGTCCGGCAGGAAGGCCGCCAACCACGCGCCGAACTCCTCGACCACCGCGCTCATCCCACGCGCTCGCAAAACCGTTGGCCCAGTTCGTGATACAGGGCGCGGCTGTCACCGAGCGCGGCGGCGCCCTGCCACGCCCGGCGGACGTAGAGGTGGATGTCATGCTCCCAGGTCTGGCCCAAAGCGCCGTGCACCTGGACCGCGGTGCGCGCGCAAGCCGTCGCCGCGTCACCGGCCGCCGCCTTGGCCAGCGCCGCGGCGGTCCACGCGTCGGCCGGCGCCGTGCCCTCCTCGGCGAGCCGGGCCGCCGCCGCGTAAGTCAGGCTGCGAGCCCGTTCCAAAGCGACGTAGTTGTCGGCCAACGCGTGTTTGATCCCCTGGAAAGCGCCGATCGGCTTGCCGAACTGTCGCCGAACCTTCGCGTGCTCGACGGACCGGTGCAACGCGCCGGCGGCGACGCCGACCAGATCGGCGGCGCAGGCCAGCAGCGGTGCCGCCAGCGCCGCGTCGACGACTCCCGCCCGCAGCGGGGCCACCGCCACCGGCCGGGCATCCACCTCGACGTCGGCCAGCGGCTGGGCGGGGTCGGTGGACTCGCGGACCGGCGTCGTCGTCAGCCCGTCGCCGCACCGCAGGACCGCCGCCACGATGCCGCCCTCGTCGGCGCGGGCCAGCGTGACGACCAGTTCCGCCCGGCTCAGGTCGGGCACCGCCACCGCCCGGCCGCGCACCCGCCCGCCGGACAGCGTCATCGTCGGTGTCGGCAGCCGGGTGCCGACACCGTGGACCGCCAGGGTCGCCACCGTGCCGTCGGAGATCTCGGCGAGCACCGCGTCCAGGCCGGTGTCGCGCAGCGCGCCCGCGGCCAGACCGACGCTGCTGAGCAACGGGATCGGGGCGAGGGCGGCTCCGCACTCCTCGAGAACCACGACCAGCTCGACGGGTCCGTAGTCGGCGCCGGGGGCCGCCAGCTGGGTCCAGCCCAGCCCGACGACCGTCTTCCACAGGGCGCGCCAGCGGTCCGGGTCGGCGATGGCCTGGCGGGCTGCGTCGGGCGGACACTCCGTTCTCAAGATGTCGCGAACCGCGTCGCGCAGCGACAGGTGCTCCGCCTGCAGCCCTACGTCCACCATGCCCCTAACATAGTAAAGATAATAAACTAGCGGACCGGCGCAGTCATGCTCACGTTGAGGTGGCACATGGTGGAGTGGTATCTGTTCTTGCCGCAGGTGCGGCTGTCGATGGCCGATATCGCCGAGCGGGCTCGGCACGCCGAGGCCAGCGGCTTCGACGGCATTGCCTTCATCGACCACCTGGAAGCCCCCGGGTTGCCCAGCGAAAGCATCTGGGAGGCAATGGGAGTGGCGAGTTGGGTGGCGGCCAAAACGCAGCGGTTGCGGGTGGGCCACCTGGTGCTCTGCGACGCGTTCCGGCACCCCGCGGTGCTCGCCAAGCAGGCCGTCACCCTGTCCGACGCGTCGGAGGGCAGATTCGACCTCGGCCTGGGCGCGGGATCCTGGCCCGCCGAATTCACGAGATTCGGTGTCGGTCAGGGTGATCCGGTGGCCAGGGTGGAGCGACTTGGACGCAACCTCGCGCTGCTCAAGCAATACTGGGGTGACGAGCCGGGGGCCGACCCCCAGTCCCCCCGCCGGACCCACCCGATCCCGTTGGTTCTCGGTGGCACCGGCCGCCGGATGATGGGACTCGTTCGCGGCCATGCCGATTGGTGGAACGTGCCCGCTACCCATCTCGACCGGCTGGCCGCCCTCACCCCGTCGGCGGGGACGGCCCGGCTGTCCATTCAGCAGATGATCGGGTTCGTGCGGTCGGGCAGCGATCCCGCAGCCGTGCGCGAGGTCAGCACCCGACGGTTCGGCAGCCTGGGCTCGGGGCTGCTCTGCGGGGACGCCGCGGAGTTGATCGAGCATTTCGCGGGCCTGGCCGACCAGCGCGTCGAACGGTTCTACGTGTGGTTCGCCGACTTCGCCGCGCCCGAATCCCTGCGCGAGTTCGGCGAGTCGGTGATCAAGGCGTTCCCTGGCGGCGCCGTCGCGCTTCGGTAGGCACCACCGGCGGCCGCGCGAACGGGCCCCGCTGCACGGCCGACAATCGGACCTCCGGCAGATCGACCGACGCGTCCACCGTGTCGAGCCAGGCGACCGTCTCGGCGACGTCGGATGCCTGGATCGCGTACATCTCGAACGGAACGTCTTGCAGCATGTTGGTGGCCACCGGCCCCGGCGTGACGAGGTGCACGCTGATGCCGTCGCGGTCCACCTCGAGCGCCAACGCCCGCGCGAACGCGTTCATGCCGGCCTTGGAGGCGGAGTAGGCCGTGCGGCCCGGCATCGGTTCGTGCGCCGCCGACGACGAGATCAACACCAGCCGCGAGCCCGGCCGCATCACCGGCAGGACCGCCGAGGTCACGACGAAACACGAATCCAGATTCGCCGACATGATGGCGCGCCACTGCTCGAAGGTCTGCTTACGGGCGTACGTGCCGCCGAGCGCGCCGGCGGCATGCACGAGGAGGTCGATCGCGCCCAGCGCGCGGCACGCCGCCGGGAACCCGACGGGATCCGACGCGTCGGCGACCAGGGGCCGCGCCCCGATCTCGTCGGCGGCCGTGCGCAAGGCTTCCTCTCGGCGCGCGGCGATCGTCACGTCGTAGCCGCGGTCAACGAGCGTGCGCGCGCAGGCCTTTCCGATTCCGCCGCTGCCGCCGGTGACTAACGCGGTCCGCACGACACCGCCCGTCAGGCGCGCCGCGGCCGCGACAACGTTTGCGGCGACAGCGCGTTGATGCGTTGCTCGGAACGGTCCGAGAGTACGTAGGTTTGCGTGTCGGCCAGGTGACGGCCCGCGATGCGGCGCGCCCGGTCGACGTCGCCTTCGGCGATGGTCTCGGCGAGCTTGACATGGGTGTTGAGCACCGCGCGGCGCTTGGTCAAGGACGGGTAGGTGCCGCGCGCTGCGTTCTCGTCGGCCCATTGCCGCTCGTGGTTGGTCCACAGCGTCTCCAGGCTGCCGACGACGGCGATGATCGTGCGGTTGCCGCAGCCGTGAACGACCAAATCGTGGAACTGGCGGCCGATTTCGGTAAACCGCGGGCCGTCGTCGAGGTGCTCGGCCATGGCGTCGTTGATCCGCTGCAGCTCGGGCACCAGCGTGTCGGCGCGGTCGGGGCGCCGGGCGGCGAGCGCGGCGCAGGCGGGTTCGAGCTCCTGCAGCGCCATGCCGAGGTCGGCCACGGTGACGGATTCGCTCTGTAGCAACAGGCCGAGCATGTAGGCCGTGCTGGTCTTGGCCGGGGCGTGGACGACGGCGCCGCCGCGGTTGCCGCGGCGCACCGAGATCAGGCCCTCGGTCTCGAGGATCCGCAGCGCTTCCCGTAGCGATACCAGGCTGACGTTGAACTGTTCGACGAGCACCTCCTGGCGCGGCAGGAGGTCGCCGTCGGCCAACTCCCCGTCGATGATCTGGCGGCGCAACTCGTCGGCTACGATTTCTGCGATCCGGGGCGCCGACAATCGGCGACGGGCGTCGGGGCCAATTCCCAAGGCGGTCATCCGATCTTCGAGGTCAAGCCAACTGGCTGGCTTAGCTATTTTAGCAGTAATGGTATAAATGGCTTCTCGCATCGCGCGTCGATCGGGAGGGCGAATGCCAGTGAGCGAGCGGTCCGGCGATCGTCCCACGCCGCTACACGGCCTGCGCGTCGTCGAGATCAGTGACCGCATCGCCGGCAGCTATTGCGGCAAGCTGCTGGCCGACGCCGGCGCCCAGGTCCGCAAAATCGAGCCCCCGCAAGGCGATTGGCTGCGCCGGTACACGGCGTGCGGGGCGCCGAGTCCCGACGGGCGGGCGGCGCCGTTGTTCAGCTACCTCAACGCCGGCAAGCGCAGCCTGACGGCCGCGCCGGGTTCGCAGCGGCACCGCGCGGAACTGGCCGGCGCGGACGTCGTCGTCGTCACCGCCGGCCGGGCGCAGGCGGCGGCGCTGGGCGTCGACCCGTGCCGATTGCTCGACGACGCGCCGGGCGCGGTCGTCGTCACGATCTCGGACTTCGGGTGGGACGGCCCGTACGCCGACCGGGCCGCCACCGAGTTCACCCTGCAGGCGTGGGCCGGCTCGCCGGGCTTTCGGGGCGATCCCGCCGGACCGCCGATCTGCATCGGCGGGGACCTGGGCGAGTACATGGGCGGCGTCTACGCCGCCTTCGGCGCGCTGGCCGTGCGGCGCCGCGTCGAACGAGGCGGCGCCGGTGCACATCTCGACCTGTCCATGCTCGAGGCGATCACCGCGATGCAGAGCAGCGAATGGCTGCACTCGCAGCTGCTCCGGGTGCCGCTGGTCCGGCGCACCACCGAAGTGCCCTCCATCGAACCGGCCAGGGACGGCTACGTCGGCTTCACCATGGTCACCGGTCAGCAATGGCTCGACTTCGTCGCGATGGTCGAATGCCCGCAGCTGGAGGAGATCGAGCAGCTGCGCTTCCAGATCGGACGCTGGCAATACCGCGACCTGATCCGCGAGCAGATCCGGCCCTGGCTGGCCGAACGCACCGTCGCCGAGATCGTCGAGTTGGGCCAGCTGTTCCGGTTGCCGGTCGCGGCGCTGGGCAATGGCTCCACCATCGGGCGGCTCGACTACGTAACCCAGCGCGAGGCTTTCGTCCGCAACCCGGCCGGTTTCTCCCAACCCCGGCCGCCCTGGCTGATGTCGGCCTGCATGCCAGCACCGCCCGGTGAGACGCCCGAACTCGGCGAGGCGAATGACGAATCACCCTGGCAGGCAACCTCATCGGGCCCTGGGCCGCTCCCCGCGGGGGCGCCGCTGGCCGGTTTGCGCGTCGTCGACCTGACGGCGTTCTGGGCCGGCCCGGCGGCCACCCACCTGCTGGCCGCCTTCGGGGCCGACGTCGTCAAGGTCGAGTCCATCCAGCGCCCGGACGGCATCCGGTATTCGGGCGGCATGCGCACCGATGTCGACGACTGGTGGGAGTACGGCTGGGTTTTCCACGCCATGAACACCAACAAGCGTTCCGTCACGCTGGATCTGGGCTCGCCGGACGGTCGGCGCCTGTTCACCGAGTTGGTCGCGGGGGCCGACGTGGTGATCGAGAACTTCTCGCCGCGGGTGATGGAGCAGTTCGGGCTGACCGCCGACGCGCTGCTGCGTGTGAACCCGCGGCTGGTCTTCGCGCGCATGCCCGCATTCGGGCTGGCCGGTCCGTGGCGCGACCGCGTCGGGTTCGCGCCGACCATGGAGCAGATCGCCGGACTCGCCTGGGTGACCGGCCTGCCGGAGGGGCCGCCGGTGACCCCGCGCGGGGCGTGTGACCCGCTGGCCGGCGTGCACGCCGCGTTCGCCGTGCTGGCCGCGTTGAACTTCACCGAACGCACCGGGACCGGCCAGCTGCTGGAGCTGCCCATGCTCGAGACGGTGCTCAACGCGACCGCCCTGCAAGCCGTCGAATTCGAGGTGTTCGGCGTGACGCTGGGCCGCCGCGGCAACCGCGGCCACGGCGCCGTGGTCCAAAACATCTACCGCTGCGCCGAGGACGACGGGTGGATCGCGGTCAGCGTCCGCGACGACCGGCAGTGGGACGCGCTGGTCGAGCTGATGGGCCGGCCGGCGTGGTGCGACGCCGACCTGACCACCGCCACCGGGCGATGCCGGCGCGCCGACGACGTCGACGCCCGGCTGGCCCGATGGTTCGCCGAGCAACCGCAGGGCCCGACGGTGCAGCGGCTGGCCGCCGCCGGCGTCCCCGCCGCCCCGGTGGTGTCCCCGTCGCTGGTGACCGACAACCCGCAACTGCGCGACCGCGGATTCTTTGAGGCGTTGCACCACCCGAGCACCGGCCCGGGGCTTTACCCGTGCCCACCGTTCGCCCGCCTCGCCGGCCAAGACCGCTGGCTGCTGCGGCCGCCGCCGCGACTCGGCGAGCACAACGAGGAAGTCCTGCGCGAACGATGCGGGCTCGGCGACGACGACCTGACGCGTCTGACGGCCAGCGGCGTGATCGGGACCCGACCCAAAGGCCTGTAGAGGGAATGGAGTGCAACATGCGTGTGACGGTCGACGAGAACCTGTGCGAAGCCAACGGCTTCTGCGAATCGCTGGCGCCCGACGTCTTCGAACTGGGCGACGAAGACGTCGTACAGATCGCGGACGGCCCGGTGCCACCGGACCGGGAGATCGACGTGCGCGCCGCGGTCGACCAGTGCCCGAAGGCGGCTCTGCGGCTACGGGAGTGACGACAGCGAAACACGCTGTCTCCCAAGCTGTTACGCTCGGACCCTCGCCGCGCCCGCCGCGTCCCACGCGGCGCCGACGCCGCCCGCGTTGACGGTGAATGCGTAAGATAGTAAAAATAGGCCTAGTCGTCGAACCCGGGGCGGCCCGGTTGCGCCCGGCCGAGCACGGCCGGGGCGGATACGGAGTGCTAGTGACGCAGACAGGCGCGGGCTTGGCCCCGCAGTCCGACGATCCCTCGGAGCGCGAGTTCGGTGCGGCCGGCATCGCGCTGTCGACCTACCGGTTCCCGACGGGCTGGTTCATCGTCGCCTTCGGCTCCGACCTGGCGCCCGGGCAGGTCAGGCGTGCGCACTATTTCGGTGAGGAGCTGGTGCTGTTCCGCACCGAATCCGGCCGGGTCCACGTGATGGACGCCTACTGCCAGCACCTGGGCGCCAACCTCGCCGTCGGCGGCACGGTGGAGGGCGAGAACATCGTGTGCCCCTGGCACGGTTGGCAGTGGCGCGGCGACGGCTCGAACGCGCTGATCCCGTACAGCAAGATCGGCTGCAAGAACAACGTCCGCATCCGCAGCTACCCCAGCATGGAGTGGTACGGGTTCGTGCTCGCCTGGCACGAACGCCACGGTCGCGCGCCGTACTGGCAGCCGCCGGTGCTGCCCGAACTCGAGACCGACGAGTACTACCCGCTGCACCCGCACACCCAGATGCTCAACCGGGTCAAGGTGCACCCCCAGATGATCATCGAGAACGCCGCCGACCCGTATCACGTGCAGTACGTACACAAGGCGGCCAATCCGGCCACCACCTCGTCGTTCGAGGTCTCCGGCTACCACCTGCACGCCACCGTCAACGCCCACTTCGGCGGGGGCCGCGCCCAAACCTGGTTGACCCCCAACGGACCGGTCGACGCCAAGATCATCTACGACAACTACTCGCTGGGCCTCGGTGTGGTCCGATTCCCCAGCGAACTGGTCGCCACCGTCCAAGTCACCGGCCAGACACCGGTCGACGAGGACTACACCGACTACTTTTATACGCAGGCCTCCATCCGCGAACCGGGCGACACCGGCGACGCGCCCACCGGCCGCGCGGCCCGCTTCCTCGCGCTGCAGCAAGAGGTCATCAAACAGGACTTCTTCACGTGGGAGAACATGAAGTACCTCGAGAAGCCAAACCTGGCGCCCGAGGAGGCGCACGACTACGCCGCGCTGCGCCGCTGGGCGCACCGCTTCTATCCGGGCACCCAGCCGTCGGCGTCGGACTTCGGCTACACCGCCGACGGCGAGCCCGACCCGGCGGCCGCCAAGGCCTGACGGGTGCTGGCCGGGGACCACCTCACGGGAAAGGTGTTGAACGGCAGGCGAATTCGGCGTGGAAACGGTTACGGGCAGCTATCCCGACCGTACGTAGGGCGCGGTAGCTGCCCCAGCAACCGCGCATCGAGGAGCTATATCGTTCGTCGTTAAGTTACGTTAATGTTACGTGGTGGCAGGCACGTTGCCCTAGTGTCACGTCGGCCCGTCCGTTGCGGTCCTTTCACGAGAGGCTGGAAACCAGGATGACGATGTCTTATCAGGAACAGCGGATGCTCGAGGCCGTCACCGCCCGCGCCGCCATCTTGGACCTCAACGCCCGCCACAATCGGGCGTACTCCGACGGAGACCGCGACCGGTGGGTCGCCACGTTCCGGCACTCCGGCGCCAGCTACACCCGCGACGGCGAGCTGTTCGACGACCTGCGCGCGGCCTTCGACGGCGGTGACGGACAACGCCTCGTCACCGTCGACCACGAGATCCGCGTCGACGGCGTCAACGCCATGCAGCGCTGCGTCGTCGTCCTGTACGCGGCGATGTTCGGCGACACCACCCTGCGGGCGACGGGAACTTTCCGGGACACCCTGACCTACGAGCGCGGCGGGTGGTACTTCACTTCCCGGGCGCTGCAATGGGATTCGGTGCCCAGCCGGCACCCGCTCGTCATGTGAGCGGCGCGGACGAGGGGCCCGACACCCGGCTGGCCTTCGGCACCTACGAGGACGCGCTGCGCATGGTCGGCGCCACCGGCGAGGTGCGCACCGCGGCGACCGCCGTCAGCGGCGCCCGCATCCAGTTGTTCGCCGCGATGGTGCGCGACGGCAACCGGTCCTACTGGGACGCCGACTACGCCCGCCAGCGCTGGGGCGGGCTGCTGGCGCCGCCGGCGATGCTGATGAGCTGGGCGGTGCCGCCGCCCTGGCATCCGGGCGGCAGCCGGCCCGCCGGGTCGATCGCCCTGCGGGTGCCCCTGCCCGGCACCACGTTCATCAACGCGGCCAACGACGCCGAGCTCTCGCAACCCATCGTCGAGGGGGACGTGCTCAGCGTCGTCGAGGAAGTGGTCGCGGTGTCGCCGGAGAAGCGAACCCGGTTGGGCGTAGGACATTTCGTCGAGACCCTCGAGACCTACCGCCGCCAGGACGGTGCCGTCGTCGCCACCTGCCGCAACACGTTGTTCCGCTTCACCCCGGGTGAGGGCGAGTGAGCGACCTGGACTGGAACTCCCTCGAGATTCCCGCCGACCTGCCCGAGGTGGTCGACCACATCACCTACCAGCGGGTGGTGCAGAACGCCGGCGCCACGTGGGACTACTTTCCCGGTCACTTCGACCCCGAATACGCTCGGCGGCAGGGTAATCCGACGATCTACGTCAATACCATGCACATCGCCGGATTCGCCGACCGTGTCGCGACCGACTGGGCGGGCCCCGGTAGCCGAGTGGTGCGCCGCGCCATGCGGCTGCTCACGCCGGTGTACGCGGGTGACACCGTGACCGGCCGTGGGCGGGCGGTGGCCAAGCGGCGCGACGACTCGACGGATCCGCCCCGCTGGCTCGTCGACCTGGAGATCCACGTGACCAATCAGGACGGCGCGCTATGCAGCCCCGTCGAACTGACGCTGCAGCTGCCGCAACCGAATTGACTCAGGCGGGCAGCGGGGGCAGCATCCCCTTGCAGACCAGGGTCTGCAGTTCGACGTACTCGTGCAGCCCCTCCGGACCGAACTCGCGGCCGATACCCGACTGCTTGAAGCCGCCAAACGGCGCACCGATGTCGAGTGTGTACATGTTGATGCCGTACGTCCCGGTGCGGACGCCGGCCGCGACATCGAGCCCATGCTCGATGTCGGCGGTCCACACGGAACCGGCCAGGCCGTAATCGGTTTCGTTGGCGATCCGGATGGCGTCGGCCTCGTCGCGGTAGCGCAGCACGGTCAGCACCGGGCCGAAGATCTCCTCGCGGGCGATCCGCATGTCGTTCGAGGCCTCGGCGAACAACGTCGGCCGCACGTACCAGCCGCGCTCCGACGGGCTGTCGTCACCGCCGAGGACGACGCGGGCACCCTCGCTGCGGCCCGACCGGATGAAGTCCTGAACCCGTCGCTGTTGTCGTTGCGCCACAAGCGGTCCGATGTCGGTGTCCGCGTCGGCGGGGTCGCCCACCCGCAGTCCCGACATCATGTCGGCGAGTGCCTCGACCACCTCGTCGTGGCGCCGCTCGCTGACCAGGATGCGGGTCTGGGCGACGCACGCCTGGCCGTTGTTCATCAGCCCGGCGGTCTTCAGCTCGGCCACGGTCTTCTCGACGTCGGCGTCGTCGAGGATGATCGCCGCCGACTTGCCGCCGAGTTCCAGGCTGACGCGTTTGAGATGCTCCCCGCACACGGCGGCGATGTGGCGGCCCACCGCGCTGGAGCCGGTGAACGCCACCTTGTCCACCCCCGGGTGGCGCACCAGCGCCTCGCCGACATCGGGGCCGCCCGGCAACACCGAAACGACCCCGTCGGGCAGGTCCAACTGCTCGATCATCTCCGCCAACCACAAAGCGTCCAAAGGTGTTTCGGGTGCGGGCTTGACGACGACCGTGCAGCCGGCGATCAGCGCCGGGATCAGCTTGGGCATGATCAAGAACTGCGGCACGTTCCACGGCACGATGGCCGCGACCACCCCCACCGGGGCGCGGCGCAGGTGCACCTCGCCGAGCACGCCCCGGCGGCGCTCAACCCAGGGAAATGCGCGCGCGTCGGCCAGCGCGAGGTGCATCATGGTCGCCGCGGCCGCCGCCTGGCCGAGCCGGCTGAAGGTCCGCGGGCTGCCCATCTCAGCGGTGATGAGATCGGCCATCTCGTCGATGTGTCCGCCGTAGATCGCGGCGAGCTGTTCGACCTTCGCCATCCGCTCGGCGTGGCTCATCCGCGGCCAGGGGCCGTGGTCGAAGGCGCGGCGCGCGGCGGCGACGGCTGCCTCGACGTCCTCGCCGCCGGCCACCTGGACGTGGCCGACCGGCTCCTCGGAATGCGGTGAGATCACGGCGAGCTGCTGCGGGTTGGCGGGCTTGCGCCACTGCCCCCCGACGAAGATCTCGTTGTAGGACCGGTGGTCGGCGTGTTCATTCATCGGGCACTTCCTCGAGGGTTGAAGCCACGACCGCGATTCGCTATTGACGCTAACATAGCGAGAAAAGCAGCGAGGGCCGATATGACCAGCGAATGGCGCACCTACCCGTTCCAGTTGGTGCCCGGCGACAGCCAGCTGGAGTTTCCCGCCGCAGAAGGCGAACATCCCGACCAGGAATCGGACACCTGGTTCATCGCCGGTCAGCTGGATGCGGCCGGGACGGACCGGTCGTACGCCTTCTTGACGATCTTCAACAAGAACCGCCCCGGCGGGACTCTGGTGGCGGATTTCTACACGATGGCCCTGTTCGATTTGGACACCGGCGACTACGGCACCTACACCGACTACGACATGCCGCCCGCAAACCTGGAGCCCGGGGCGCCGCGCAAGCTCACGCTGGCTTCCGGTTACCTCGACATCGGCTTCGCCAGCGGCGCGGGCACCGCCTCCTGGTTCACCTGCCGCAACGGCGACGGGGGACTGCTGCCCTACACCTACCGTGTAAGCCTGGTCGGAAACGACCACCTGGATCGGCCCATGCGGCTGGATCTGGCCGTAACACCCACCCGCGCACCGACTCCCGTGGGCGCCTCGGTCTACAACGGCAGGATCGTCTGCTTCGGCCAGGAGGACACCTACTCGTATTTCCAGACGGGGATGACGATGACCGGGACGCTGCGCTGGGGCGACGTCGTCGAGCAGGTGTCCGGCAGCAGCGGCCACGTCGACCGGCAGTGGTTCCCCAAGTACGCCGGCGGCGGCGGGTCCGGGGGAGACCCGCGGGCGAGGTCGCATGAGTGGCGCACCATCAACTTCGACAACGGCGTCGACCTGAGCATCTGGCGCCAGTTCGACCGCACCAACGGCAACGCGCCCCAGCCCTTCACCGGGGTGACGTCGAGCCATCCCGACCCGGGCGTGCCGCCGCAATGCGCCGAGGACGTCGAGGTGACGACCACCAGCTACGTGCGCTGGCCGGACGCGGTGCGGCCGCTGGTGCGACCCGTCGCCGACGCCCGATACCTGCCCGATCGGCACCGGATCACTTGCGCGACAATGGAACTCGATATCACCGGAGAACCGCTGGTGGCGGCGCCCGCGCATGGCCTACCGATCGAGTATATGGAAGGTCCGTACCGCTACCGGGGAACGCTGTGGGGCCAGCCCGTCACCGGGTTCGCGTTCAACGAGCGTTCGCTGGCCCTCTACCGGGACTGGGAGCTGGTGGAGGTGCTCGCGACCACGGCCGCCAACGCCGAGCCGCCCGACCGGGATCTGCGCATGACGTCGGGCCTGCTGGTGCAATTGTTGGCCAGGGGCCGGCGGAGCGAGGCGATCGACCTGCTGACCACCGTCCGGTCCGGCCAAAAGGGCTCGCTGGCAACGCTTCTCGACGACCTGGTCGCGGCGCTGTCAGCGGGCTGAGAGGGCGTGCGCCCAGCTGAGGTGGCGGTGCTGCAGCCCCGGTTCGTTGCGGCCGAACAACAGGTGGCTGCGGGCTCCCGACTCGAGATTGGCCTGCAGCCCCTCGACCAGCCGGTAGTCCTCGTCGCGGACCGTGGCGTGTGCGTAGTCGAAGACCGCCGCCGCGCCCGCGGCCACCGACGCGTCGGAGAGATCCTGCGGCGTCGCGTTCTGGTGCACCGTGATCGACCTGCCGGGGTGTTCCCCGGGGTAGACGCGGAACAGCTCGCCGTTGGCGATGGTCACCGACAAGACGACGTTGGGAAACAGCGCGTAGATGACCACCAGATTGTGCAGGGGGTTCCACTGCTCCTCCGGGACGTCCTCGAGGTCACCGATTGTGTTGAGCGGGAACACCAGTCGGTGGTGCGGCCCGAAGCTGTCGAACACCGTGCAGTTGCTGCGCGCGATCGTGGCGAAGGTCTGCCGGTGGACGGTGGCGAAATGGTAGTTCTCGGCGAAGGTGTCAAGGGCCAGCTTCCAGTTGATGGGGGAGGCCAGCACCTTCTCGCCCAGCGGCGACCAGCCCCCGATGCCCCACGAGTCCAGCTCGGCCGCCAGCGGTCCCAGGTGCGCGGCGACGTCCAGGGACGCGCCCGGGTCGAGCGCCACCCACAGAAAGCCCGCCAGCTCGGCGGCCGGCAGTTCCGTCAGGCCGTCGGACTTCGGGTTCACGGAACCGAATCCCTCGAGGCCCGGCACCCCGACCAGCCGACCGGTGTTGTCGTAGGTCCAGGCGTGGTACGGGCACACAAAGCGCTTGGCCGTCCCACATCCCGTCGCCACCCGCGACTGCCGGTGCAGGCAGACGTTGTCGAACGCCTTGACCGATCCCTCGGAGGTGCGGGTCAACAGGATCGAGCGCCCCATCACGGTTTTCGTGCAGTACGCCCCCGGGCCGGGCAGCTCCGAGGCGTAGCCGACGAGTTGCGGGCTGCCCGCCAGCATGGCCCGGTCGCGGCGATGGCGCTCGACCGAGGTGTAGTCCGTCGCCGCCACCCGATACTCCGCCGGGGCCAGGTCGGTGGTCTTGTCGCGGGCCAACTTCAGGGCGCGCCGGGTCAAATCGACCAATTGATCGCGGCCCAGTCCAGATTCCATGGTCCCAGTACAGACCTTGTGACGGTTGTAAGGTCAAGGGGTGGCTGAGCAGTTGCTGATCGGCGACGTCACGGCCCTGACCGGGATCGCCTCGGGTCGCATTCGGCACTACGAGAAGATCGGGCTGCTGCGCGCGGAACACCTGCCCAACGGCTACCGGGTGTTCGACGTGGAGCAGGTTCTCGAGTTGCTGCGCATCGACCTGATGCGCAGCCTCGGCGTCGGCATCAACGACATCGCGCGGCTGACGGACGGCGGGCAAGCCACCCCGGCCGGGGTGCTCGCCGAGCACCGCGCGCTGCTGGTCCGCCAGCGGGACCGGCTCGACGAGTTGATCGAGGCCATCGACCGGTCCCGGGCCGCCGCCGACCGGGCGGACGGCGGCGACCACATCCTGCGCAGGCTGGCCACCACCCATCGCGACAGCATCGGCGTGGTGGGTCGACTCAGCGCGCCGCTGCCCGCGCCGGTGGCGGCGATGTATGCCGACCTCTTCGACGAGTGGGACCTGCCGGTGCCGGCCTTGTTCGGGCAGATGGTCCTGCCGCCCGCCGCCAGCGTCCTATTGGCGCAGCTGGCCGAGGCCCCCGGCCGCGCTGCGTTGTTCGACCGGTTGCGGAAGCTGGCCGACGAGGTGATCCGTCTCGACGAAAACCCCACGGCCGCTGCCGAACTCGCGAGACGCTGGATCGAGCGGCAACTGGCCGACCCGTGGCCGGCCGACGTGGTCGCCGTCCTGCGCGGCGTTCGACCGCTCCTCGAGGGCGACCCGGTAATCGTGCAAGGCTTCAGGGCGTGGGCCGGGGCGATCAGCCCGGCGGCCGCGCGTTTCCTTGAGGAGATCACGCGGCAGAGTTCGTGCCGCGGCCTGGAGGCGGTGAGCGTCATCGTGCTGCCCGCCCCGGGGCACCCCGAAACCGCGACCTCGGGATCGTGATACAGCTGTGACTGGTGTGGCTCACGAGGCCACTGGTACCGGTGTCATATTCTGGGATACGTGTCTTCGGTGTCCCGGCGGGACCTCCTCAAGCTGGCGGCCGCGGCCCCGGCCCTCGTAGGCATGGGGGTGGCGGGCGCGTCGCTGCGCGCCGCACCCGCCTCGGCCTCGCTCGGCACATTGCTGGACTACGCGGCCGGCGTGATCCCCGCCAGCCAGATCCGGGCGGCCGGGGCGGTGGGCTCCATCAGGTACGTCTCGGACCGGCGCCCCGGCGGCAACTGGATGCTGGGGAAGCCGATCCAGGTCGCCGAGGCACGCGATCTCGACAGCAACGGGCTCAAGATCGTCTCGTGCTACCAATACGGCAAGGGCAGCACCGCCGACTGGCTCGGAGGCGCCGGCGCCGGGCAGCAGCACGCGCAGCGGGGGATGCAGCTGCACGCGGCCGCCGGCGGCCCAGCGACCGCGCCGATCTACGCCTCGATCGACGACGACCCCTCCTATGAGCAGTACAAGAGCCAGGTCGCGCCGTACCTGCGGTCGTGGGAATCGGTGATCGGGCATCAGCGCACAGGCGTCTACGCCAACTCCAAGACCATCGACTGGGCGCTGCACGACGGCCTGGGCGCGTACTTCTGGCAGCACAACTGGGGTTCGCCCAAGGGCTACACCCACCCGGCCGCCCACTTGCACCAGGTGGAGATCGACAAACGCAATGTCGGCGGCGTCGGGGTGGACGTCAACGAGATCCTCAAACCGCAATTCGGGCAGTGGGCCTGAGGGCGCGGCGGTCTGTCCCGGCCGCGCGCGGCGCGCTTTCTTAGAATTCCAGCAAACACTCGTTCGCTCGTTTCCCGGCGCCGTCGGCGCCGGCGTGCGCCCGACGGGCCAGCCCCGCGGCGCTCCGGTGCCGGAAAAAGTTTTATAACGATTCGATAACATAACTGCTTTGATCTGCACCGTTGTAGCTACTCGACCGTAACCACCTGCATGCAGCACATTTGTTCGCCGGGTCGGCGTCGCCGCTCAAACCGGGTGTTACCCAGGGCATGGTTACCCATGCGTAGAACTGACCAGTAACCAATCGCGCGGCCGATCCCGCCCCGATCCTTATGACACTCTTAGTGCATCCGATGGAGTCCGCCGCGCCGCCCCGCCATCGAGGCGGCCCGCCGACAACACACCGGTCAGCCGGGTTCCGGCTGAGATTCGACGCCGAATCGAGGACACCCGCGTGGCGGCGGGTTCCCTCACCCGGACCCAAGCACACGTTGACACGGACAGATACGAAAGACGCAGGCAGGGGAGATAGCAGGTGACGATCCACGAGCACGACCGGGTATCCGCTGACCGCGACGGGAACGGCCGCCCGGGAGCCGGGGACAGCCATGCGCTCGTCGACCGTCTGACGGCCGGCGAGCCTTACGCCGTGGCCTTCGGTGGCCAGGGCAGCGCTTGGCTGGAGACCCTCGAGGAACTGGTGTCCTCGGCCGGCATCGAAGCCGAGGTGGCGACGCTGGTCGGCGAGGTGCAGCTACTTCTGCAGCCGGTGGCCAACGAGCTGGTCGTGGTGCGTCCGATCGGCTTCGAACCGCTGTCCTGGGTGCGGGCGCTGGCGGCCGAGGACCCGGTTCCCTCCGACAAGCACCTGACGTCGGCCGCCGTGTCGATCCCGGGCGTCCTGCTCACCCAGATCGCCGCCGTCCGCGCCCTGGCGCGCCAGGGTATGGACCTGGCCGCGACGCCACCGGTGGCCGTCGCCGGCCACTCGCAGGGCGTGCTTGCGGTCGAGTCGTTGAAGGCCGGCGGCGCCCGCGACGTCGAGCTGCTGGCGCTGGCCCAGCTCATCGGCGCGGCCGGCACGCTGGTGGCCCGCCGCCGCGGCATCGCCGTCCTGGGCGACCGGCCGCCGATGGTGTCGGTCACCAACGCCGACCCCGAGCGCATCAGCCGGCTGCTCGACGAGTTCGCGCAGGATGTCCGGACCGTGCTGCCCCCGGTGCTGTCGATCCGCAACGGGCGCCGGTCGGTCGTCATCACCGGCACGCCCGAGCAGCTGTCCCGCTTCGAGCTCTACTGCCGTCAGATCTCGGAGAAAGAAGAGGCCGACCGCAAGAACAAGCTGCGCGGCGGCGACGTCTTCGCGCCGGTTTTCGACCCCGTGCAGGTGGAGGTAGGCTTCCACACCCCGCGTCTGGCCGACGGCATCGACCTGGTGGGCAACTGGGCCGAAAAAATCGGCCTGGACGTCGCGCTGGCCCGCGAACTGACCGAAGCCATCCTGGTGCGCCGCGTCGATTGGGTGGAGGAGATCACCCGAGTCAACGACGCCGGGGCCCGCTGGATCCTCGACCTGGGACCCGGGGACATCCTGACCCGGCTGACCGCGCCCGTGATCCGCGGGCTCGGGGTGGGCATCGTGCCCGCCGCCACCCGCGGCGGCCAGCGCAACCTGTTCACCGTCGGCGCCGTGCCCGAGGTGGCGCGGGCCTGGTCCAGCTACGCCCCCACGCTGGTCCGGCTGCCCGACGGCCGGGTCAAGCTGTCGACCAAGTTCACCCGCCTGACCGGCCGCTCGCCGATCCTGCTCGCGGGCATGACGCCCACCACCGTCGACGCCAAGATCGTCGCCGCCGCGGCCAACGCCGGCCACTGGGCCGAGCTGGCCGGCGGCGGCCAGGTCACCGAGGAGATCTTCGCCGACCGCGTCGCGGAGCTCGCCGAGCTCTTGGAGCCGGGCCGCACCTACCAGTTCAACGCGCTGTTCTTGGACCCGTACCTGTGGAAGCTGCAGGTCGGCGGAAAGCGGCTGGTGCAGAAGGCGCGGCAGTCCGGCGCGGCGATCGACGGCCTGGTGATCAGCGCCGGCATCCCGGACCTCGAGGAGGCCGTCGAGCTCATCGAGGAGCTGAGCGACGCCGGCATCAGCCACGTCGTGTTCAAGCCCGGCACCGTCGAGCAGATCCGTTCGGTCATCCGCATCGCCACCGAGGTGGCCACCAAGCCCGTGATCGTGCACATCGAGGGTGGCCGCGCCGGGGGCCACCACTCGTGGGAGGACCTCGACGACCTGCTGCTCGCGACCTATTCAGAGCTGCGGTCGCGGTCCAACATCACCGTCTGCGTCGGCGGCGGCATCGGCACGCCGGAACGGGCGGCCGAGTACCTGTCCGGGCGCTGGGCGCAGGCTTACGGGTTCCCGCTGATGCCCGTCGACGGCATCCTGGTCGGCACCGCGGCGATGGCGACCAAGGAAGCGACCACGTCGCCGTCGGTCAAGCGGATGCTGGTCGAGACGCAGGGCACCGACGAGTGGATCGGCGCGGGGAAGGCCTCGGGCGGCATGGCCTCGAGCCGCAGCCAGCTCGGCGCCGACATCCACGAGATCGACAACAGCGCCTCGCGGTGCGGCCGGCTGCTCGACGAGGTCGCCGGTGACGCCGACGCCGCCGCCGCGCGCCGCGACGAGATCATCGCCGCGATGGCCAACACCGCCAAGCCGTATTTCGGCGACGCCGGCGAGATGACCTACCTGCAGTGGTTGCGGCGCTACGTCGAGTTGGCCATCGGTGACGGCGACTCCACCGCCGACACCATGCAGCCCGGCAGCCCGTGGCTGGCCGACACCTGGCGCGACCGCTTCGGGCGGATGCTGCAGCGCGCGGAGGCGCGCCTGCACCCGCAAGACTCGGGACCCATCGAGACCCTGTTCGCCGACGCGGCCCTGCTCGAGGACCCGCAGGCCGCCCTCGAGACGCTGCTCGGCGCCTATCCCGACGCCGACACCGTGCACCTGCACCCCGCCGACGTGCCCTTCTTCGTCACGCTGTGCAAGCTCCCGGGCAAGCCGGTGAACTTCGTGCCGGTCATCGACAAGGACGTGCGGCGCTGGTGGCGCAGCGACTCGCTGTGGCAGGCGCACGACGCCCGCTACGACGCCGACCAGGTGTGCATCATCCCGGGCACGGCCGCCGTCGCCGGCATCACCAGGCTGGACGAGCCCGTCGGCGAATTGCTGGACCGCTTCGAGCAGGCGGCCGTCGACGAGACGCTGGCCGCGGGCGCGCAGCCCCGCGAGGTCGCGTCGCGCCGCCTGGGCCGCGCGGACGTGACGGGCCCGTTGGCCGTCGTCCTCGATTGCCCCGACGTGCAGTGGGCGGGCCGCACGGCGATCAACCCGGTGCACCGCATCGCCGACCCGTCCGACTGGCTGGTGCACGACGGACCGCACAGCCACCGCGCCACCCACTCGTCCACCGGGGCGCGGCTGCAGGTCGAGGGCGACCGCGTCGTGCTCAGCGTGCCGGTGTCCGGCACCTGGATCGAGATTCCGTTCACCCTGCCGGCCAACACGGTCGACGGCGCCACCCCGGTGGTCTCCACCGAGGACGCCGCCACCGCGATGCGCGCCGTGCTGGCGATCGCCGCCGGCGTCGAGGGCCCCGAGTTCCTGCCACCGGTCACCGACGGGACGGCCACCGCGACGGTGAACTGGGACCCCGAGCGGGTCGCCGACCACACCGGCGTCACGGCCACCTTCTCCGAACGACTCGCGCCCAGCCTCAACACCGCACCCGACGCGCTGGTGGGCCTGTGCTGGCCCGCGGTGTTCGCGGCGATCGGTTCGGCCGTCACCGACAGCGGTGTCCCCGTCGTCGAAGGCCTGCTGAGCCTGGTGCACCTGGACCACGCCGCACACATGACCGGCACGCTGCCCGCCGAGCCGGCGCACCTCACGGTCACCGCGACGGCGTCGGCCGCCGTGGACACCGAGATGGGCCGGGTGGTGCCGGTGGGCGTCACGATCGCCGACGCTGACGGCCACGAAATCGCCACGCTCACCGAGCGTTTCGCGATCCTGGGCCGCACCGGGGCCGCCGAACTCGCCGACCCGCCGCGCGCCGGGGGCGCGATCTCCGAGAACGCCACCGACACCCCGCGCCGCCGTCGCCGCGACGTGACGCTGACCGCGCCGGTCGACATGCGCCCGTTCGCCGTGGTCTCCGGCGACCACAACCCCATCCACACCGACCGCGCAGCCGCCCTGCTGGCCGGCCTGGATTCGCCGATCGTGCACGGCATGTGGCTGTCGGCCGCCGCGCAGCACGCGGTCACCGCCACCGACGGCCAGGCCCGGCCGCCCGCCCGGCTGATCGGCTGGACCGCGCGCTTCCTGGGCATGGTGCGCCCCGGGGACGAGGTCGCGTTCCGCGTCGAACGGGTCGGCATCGACCAGGGTGCGGAGGTTGTCGAGGTGGCCGCCCGCATCGGTTCGGACCTGGTCATGGCCGCCACCGCGCGGCTGGCCGCGCCGCGCACGGTCTACGCCTTCCCCGGCCAGGGCATCCAGCACAAGGGCATGGGCATGGACGTCCGCGCCCGGTCCAAGGCGGCCCGCAAGGTGTGGGACAAGGCGGACAAGTTCACCCGCGAGACCCTGGGCTTCTCGGTGCTGCACGTGGTGCGCGACAACCCGACCAGCATCATCGCCAGCGGCGTGCACTACAACCACCCCGAGGGCGTCCTGTACCTGACGCAGTTCACCCAGGTCGCGATGGCGACGGTCGCGGCCGCGCAGGTCGCCGAGATGCGCGAGCAGGGCGCCTTCGTCGAGGACTCGATCGCCTGCGGTCACTCGGTCGGCGAGTACACCGCCCTGGCCTGCGTGACCGGCATCTACGAGCTGGAAGCGTTGCTGGAGACCGTGTTTCACCGCGGCTCGAAGATGCACGACATCGTGCCACGCGACGACCTGGGCCGGTCCAACTACCGGCTGGCGGCGATCCGCCCCTCGCAGATCGACCTGCCCGACGACGAGGTGCCCGCGTTCGTCGCCGAGATCGCCGAGCGCACCGGCGAATTCCTCGAGATCGTCAACTTCAACCTGCGCGGCTCGCAGTACGCGATCGCGGGCACCGTGCGGGGCCTGGAGGCGCTGGAGGCCGAGGTGGAGCGGCGCCGCGAGATCAGCGGCGGCAAGCGCTCTTTCATCCTGGTGCCCGGCATCGACGTGCCGTTCCATTCGCGGGTGTTGCGGGTCGGGGTGGCCGAGTTCCGGCGCTCGCTGGACCGCGTCATGCCGCGCGACAAGAATCCCGACGTCATCATCGGGCGCTACATCCCGAACCTGGTGCCGCGGCCGTTCACCCTGGACCGCGACTTCATCCAGGAGATCCGCGACCTGGTGCCCGCCGAGCCGCTCGACGCGATCCTCGCCGACTACGACACCTGGCTCGCCGAGCGCCGCAACGAGATGGCCCGCATCGTCCTGATCGAGCTGTTGGCCTGGCAGTTCGCCAGCCCGGTGCGCTGGATCGAGACCCAGGACCTGCTGTTCACCGAGGAGGCTGCCGGCGGCCTGGGGGTGGAGCGGTTCGTCGAGATCGGCGTGAAGTCCGCGCCGACCGTCGCCGGGCTGGCCACCAACACCCTCAAGTTGCCCGAATACGCCCACAGCACAGTCGAAGTCCTCAACGCCGAGCGTGACGCCGCGGTGCTGTTCGCGACGGACACCGATCCCGAGCCGGAGGCCGACGAGGTCGCAGAACCGGCCGCGGAGTCGAGCGCGCCGACAGAAGGCGCGCCGCAAGCGGCGGCGCCGGTGGCCGCGCCGACCGCGCCGTCAGGCGCTCCGAGACCCGACGACATTGGGTTCGACGCCGCCGACGCGACGCTGGCGCTGATCGCCCTGTCGGCGAAGATGCGCCTCGACCAGATCGAGGAGCTGGACTCCATCGAGTCCATCACCGACGGCGCCTCGTCGCGGCGCAACCAGCTGCTGGTCGACCTGGGTTCGGAGCTCAACCTGGGTGCCATCGACGGCGCGGCCGAGGCCGACCTGGCCGGCCTGCGCTCGCAGGTGACCAAGCTGGCCCGCACCTACAAGCCGTTCGGCCCGGTGCTTTCCGACGCGATCAACGACCAGCTGCGCACGGTGCTCGGGCCGTCGGGCAAGCGGCCGGCCGCCATCACCGAGCGGGTCAAGAAGACGTGGGAGCTGGGCGAGGGCTGGGCCAAGCACGTCACGGTCGAGGTGGTGCTGGGCACCCGCGAGGGCACCAGCGTCCGCGGCGGGGCGATGGGCCACCTGCACGAAGGCGCCCTGGCCGACGCGGCCGCCGTCGACAAGGTGATCGACGCCGCCGTCACGTCCGTCGCGGCGCGTCGCGGCGTCGCGGTGGCACTCCCGTCGTCGGGCGGGGGCGGCGGCGCGACCATCGACGCGGCCGCGCTCAGCGAGTTCACCGACCAGATCACCGGCCGCGACGGGGTGCTGGCGTCCGCGGCGCGCCTGGTGCTCAACCAGCTGGGGCTCGACAACCCGGTGTCGGTCTCGCCGACCGCCACCGACGCCGAGCTGGTCGACCTGGTGACCGCCGAATTGGGTTCGGACTGGCCACGTTTGGTGGCACCGGTGTTCGAGCCTAAGAAGGCCGTGGTCTTTGACGACCGTTGGGCCAGCGCCCGCGAGGACCTGGTCAAGCTCTGGCTGAGCGACGAGGGCGACATCGACGCCCGGTGGCTGAGCCTGTCTGAACGGTTCGAGGGCGCCGGACACGTCGTGGCCACGCAGGCCACCTGGTGGCAGGGCAAGGCGCTGGCCGCCGGCCGGCAGATCCACGCGTCGCTGTACGGTCGCATCGCCGCCGGCGCCGAGAATCCGGACCCGGGTCGCTACAGCAGCGAGGTGGCCGTGGTGACCGGCGCGTCGAAGGGCTCGATCGCGGCGTCGGTCGTCGGCCGGCTCCTCGACGGCGGCGCCACCGTCATCGCGACGACCTCCAAGCTCGACGAGGAGCGGCTGGCGTTCTACCGCGGGCTCTACCGCGACCACGCCCGCTACGGCGCGGCGCTGTGGGTGGTGGCGGCGAACATGGCGTCCTACTCCGACATCGACGCCCTGGTCGAGTGGGTGGGCACCGAGCAGACCGAAAGCCTTGGGCCGCAATCCATTCACATCAAGGACGCGCAGACGCCCACCCTGCTGTTCCCGTTCGCCGCGCCGCGGGTGGCCGGCGACCTCTCCGAGGCCGGTTCGCGCTCCGAGATGGAGATGAAGGTCCTGCTGTGGGCCGTACAGCGGCTGATCGGCGGGCTGTCCAAGATCGGCGCCGAGCGCGACATCGCGTCGCGGCTGCACGTGGTGCTGCCCGGCTCCCCGAACCGGGGCATGTTCGGCGGCGACGGCGCCTACGGTGAGGCGAAGTCGGCGCTGGACGCCCTGGTGAGCCGCTGGCACGCCGAAACCTCTTGGGCGTCAAGGGTTTCCCTGGCGCACGCGCTGATCGGCTGGACCCGTGGCACGGGGCTGATGGGCCACAACGACGCCATCGTCGACGCCGTCGAGGAGGCCGGGGTCACCACGTACTCGACCGACGAGATGGCGGCCATGCTGCTGGGCCTGTGCGACGTGGAACCCAAGGTGGCCGCGGCCAGTGCGCCGATCAAGGCGGACCTGACCGGCGGCCTGGGCGAGGCCAACCTCGACATGGCCGAGCTGGCCGCCAAGGCGCGCGAGCAAGCCACCTCCGGCGAAGCCGACGACGACGTCGCCGCCGAGGGCACCATCGCCGCCCTGCCGTCGCCGCCGCGCGGCTTCAGCCCGGCCCCGCCCCCGGAGTGGGCCGACCTCGACGTCGACCCGGCCGACCTGGTGGTGATCGTCGGCGGCGCCGAAATCGGCCCGTGTGGCTCGTCACGCACCCGGTTCGAGATGGAGGTCGACAACCAGCTGTCGGCGGCCGGCGTCCTCGAGCTGGCCTGGACCACCGGGCTGGTCCGCTGGGAGGACGACCCCCAACCGGGTTGGTACGACACCGAATCCGGAGATCTGGTCGACGAGGCCGAGCTGGTCGAGCGCTACCACGACGTCGTGGTGGAGCGGGTCGGCATCCGCGAATTCGTCGACGACGGCGCCATCGACCCCGACCATGCGTCGCCGCTGCTGGTGAGCGTGTTCCTGGACAAGGACTTCTCGTTCGTGGTGTCCTCGGAGGCCGACGCCCGCGCGTTCGTCGAGTTCGACCCCGCGCACACGATCATCCAGCCGGTGCCCGACTCCACCGACTGGCAGGTGATCCGCAAGGCGGGCACCGAGATTCGGGTGCCGCGCAAGACCAAGCTGTCGCGCGTCGTCGGCGCCCAAATCCCCACCGGCTTCGACCCGACCGTGTTCGGGATCAGCCAGGACATGGCCAGCTCGACCGACCGGGTCGCGCTGTGGAACATCGTCGCGACGGTGGACGCGTTCCTGTCCTCGGGGTTCACCCCCGCCGAGCTGTTGCGGTGGGTGCACCCGGGCCTGGTGGCCAGCACTCAGGGCACCGGCATGGGCGGCATGACGTCGATGCAGACGATGTATCACGGCAACCTGCTCGGCCGGAACAAGCCGAACGACATCCTTCAGGAAGTCCTGCCGAATGTCGTTGCCGCCCATGTCATCCAGAGCTATGTGGGTAGTTACGGCGCGATGATCCATCCGGTCGGCGCGTGCGCGACCGCGGCGGTGTCGGTCGAGGAGGGCGTCGACAAGATCCGGCTCGGCAAGGCCGAGCTGGTGGTCGCCGGCGGCTTCGACGACCTGACGCTGGAGGCCATCATCGGCTTCGGCGACATGGCCGCCACCGCCGACACCTCCATGATGCGGGGCCGCGGAATTCACGACTCGAAGTTCTCCCGGCCCAACGACCGGCGCCGGCTCGGCTTCGTCGAGGCGCAAGGCGGCGGCACCATCCTGCTGGCGCGGGGTGACCTGGCGCTCAAGATGGGCCTGCCGGTGCTCGCGGTGGTCGCGTACGCACAGTCGTTCGCCGACGGCGTGCACACGTCGATCCCCGCCCCGGGGCTGGGCGCGCTGGGCGCCGGCCGCGGCGGCAAGGACTCGCAGCTGGCCCGGGCGCTCGGCAGGCTGGGCGTTGGCGCCGACGACATCGCGGTGCTGTCCAAGCACGACACCTCCACGCTGGCCAACGATCCCAACGAGACCGAGCTGCACGAGCGGTTGGCCGACTCGTTGGGCCGCTCCGAGGGGGCCCCGCTGTTCGTGGTGTCGCAGAAGAGCCTCACCGGGCACGCCAAGGGCGGCGCGGCGGTGTTCCAGATGATGGGGCTGTGCCAGATGCTGCGCGACGGGGTGATTCCGCCCAACCGCAGCCTGGACTGCGTCGACGACGAGCTGTCCGGCTCGGCGCACTTCGTGTGGGTGCGCGAGACGCTGCGCCTCGGCGAGCGGTTCCCGCTCAAGGCCGGCGTGCTGACCAGCCTCGGCTTCGGCCACGTGTCCGGGCTCGTCGCGCTGGTGCACCCGCAGGCCTTCATTGCGGCGCTGAAGCCCGAGGAGCGCGCGGACTATCAGCGGCGCGCCGACGCGCGGCTGCTCGCCGGTCAGCGACGGCTGGCCTCCGCCATCGCGGGCGGCGCGCCGCTGTACGAGCGGCCGGCGGACCGTCGTTTCGACCACGACATCCCGGAGAAGCGGCAGGAGGCGGCGATGCTGCTCAACCCGGCCGCCCGGCTGGGCGACGGGGGAGCCTACGAGGTGTCCGCCGGATGACGCCCGCGCCGACACGTTAGCCTGGCGACCCATGGGAATCGTCGGTGTAGGGATCGACCTCGTGTCCATCCCTGATTTCGCCGAGCAGGTCGACCAGCCGGGCACGGTGTTCGCCGAAACCTTCACCCCGGGTGAGCGGCGCGACGCCTCCGACAAGAGCTCGTCGGCGGCGCGGCACCTGGCGGCGCGCTGGGCGGCGAAGGAGGCGGTCATCAAGGCCTGGTCGGGCTCCCGGTTCGCCCAGCGCCCCGTGCTGCGCGAGGACATCCACCGCGACATCGAGGTGGTGACCGACATGTGGGGGCGCCCCCGGGTGCGGCTGACCGGTGACATCGCCAAGCACCTGGCCGACGTGACGATCCATGTGTCGCTGACCCACGAGGGGGACATCGCGGCGGCCGTGGCCATCATCGAGACAACCGGTTAGCGCCGACACCGACGTGAGCGCGAGTTCCTCTCGACGTATCCCGCGCTAGCGTCGATCTCGGCGGGGAGCGCGATCAGGCTAGCCTCGATGCCATGAGTGATCTCGTCGACCGCGTTCACGAGGTGCTGCCGTCGGTGCGGCGCGACCTCGAGGACCTGGTGCGCATCGAATCGGTGTGGGCGGACCCGAACCGGCGCGATGAGGTGCACCGCAGCGCCCGGGCCGTGTCGGAGTTGTTGACGCAAGCCGGTTTTGGTGACGTGCGCATCGTCAGCGAGGGCGGGGCGCCCGCCGTCATCGCCCACTACCCGGCGCCGCCGGGCGCGCCGACGGTGCTGCTCTACGCCCACCACGACGTGCAGCCCGAGGGCGACCGCGACCAGTGGGCGTCGCCGCCCTTCGAGCCCACCGAGCGCGACGGCCGGCTCTACGGCCGCGGCAGCGCCGACGACAAGGCCGGCATCGCCACGCATCTCGCCGCGTTCCGGGCGCACGGCGGCCGCCCGCCGGTCGGTGTGACGGTCTTCGTCGAGGGGGAAGAGGAATCCGGGTCGCCCTCGCTGGGCCGGCTGCTGACCGCGCACCGCGAGGCGCTGGCCGCGGACGTGATCGTGATCGCCGACTCGGACAACTGGGGCGTCGACGCCCCGGCGCTGACCGTGTCGCTGCGCGGCCTGGCCGACTGCGTGGTCGAGGTGGCCACCCTCGATCACGGGCTGCACTCCGGCCTGTGGGGTGGGGTGGTTCCCGACGCGCTCAGCGTGCTGGTGCGGCTGCTGGCGAGCCTGCACGACGACGACGGCAACGTCGCCGTGGCCGGCTTGCACGAGCCCGACGTGAGCGGGCTCAACTATCCCCAGTTCCCGGCCGCCCGGGTGCGCGCCGACTCCGGACTGCTCGACGGCGTGAGTGAAATCGGTTCCGGTTCAGTGCCGCAACGCCTTTGGGCCAAACCGGCCCTGACCGTGATCGGCATCGACACCACCCCCGTGGAGAAGGCGTCGAACACGCTGATCCCGCGGGCGCGGGCCAAGATCAGCATGCGGGTGGCCCCCGGCGGCGACGCCGCGGCGCACCTGGACGCGCTGACCGCCCACTTGGAAAAGCACGCGCCCTGGGGAGCGCGGGTGACCGTGACGCCGGGCGAAATCGGCGAGCCCTACGCGATCGACGCCAGCGGCGAGGTGTACGACGCGGCGCGGGCGGCGTTCCGCCAGGCGTGGGGCGTCGAGCCGATCGACATGGGTATGGGCGGCTCCATCCCGTTCATCGCCGAATTCGCCGAGGCCTTCCCGGACGCCAAAATTCTGGTGACCGGTGTCGAGGATCCGGGGACGCAGGCGCACAGCATCAACGAAAGCCTGCATCTCGGCGTGCTGGAGCGCGCGGCGATCGCCGAGGCGCTGCTGTTGGACCAGTTGGGTCACTGAGCCCTCGCATGGGGTTGCGCCACCAGGTCCCGGCGTCCGTCTACTGGCGCAACCAAGTCGTCGTCGCCGGGCGACGCCGGGAACCTCTCGAGGCCGTTTCCGTTGCGCGAGAACGGGATCCGCTGTCATGCCGCAGAGCCGGCCGGACGCCGACGAGATCGTCGTCGATCGGGTCAAGGCGTTCCGATTCGCCGAACGCAACGGCACCTTCGACGGTATTCATGCCGAGATGAACACACCAAGGTTTATGCGCAGCTGCAGGGCTATTCGCAGGACTAGCCACCGAGACCACGAGGAGACACTCACATGCACGTATTGATGGTCGGAGCCACGGGCACCTACGCCCACTGGGTGTTGCGCGCCCTGACCGAACGTGGCGTCACGGTGCGCGCGCTGGTCCGCAACGAGGACCGTGGAAATGTCGCGCGAGACAACGGCGCCGACGAGGTGGTGATCGGTGACCTCAGCGAGCCGGCGAGCCTGCCACCCGCGGTCGACGGAGTCGACGGTGTGTTTCATATCGGCCCGGGGCACGCGGCGGGCGAGGCCGACATGGGCGTGGCGATGGTCAACGCGGCCCGCGACGCGGGAGTGCGGAAGTTTGTGTTCTCCGGTGTCATTCACCCGTCGATCTCGGCGCTCACCAATCACGCCGCCGCCAAGTTGCCGGTCGAAGACGCGCTCTACACGTCCGATCTGGACTACACCGTCTTGCAGCCGGCGAGGTTCATGCAGAACTTCGAGCTGTTCTGGGACGACGTCGTCGAACACGACCGGCTGTCACAGCCCTACAACCTATCGTCGAAATTCTGCTGGGTGGATTACCGCGACGTTGCCGAGGTCGCCGCGATCGCGATGACCGGTTCGGAGCTGAGCTACGGGACTTTCGAGCTGAGTTCCCCGGGGAACTATGACAGCTACCAGGCGGCGAAGATCCTCAGCTCGGTGCTGGGCCGGCCGATCAGCGCGTCACGCCTGCCGGCTGAGCAGTTCACGGCCAAGATGCCCGAAGGCGCCTTCCGTGAGGGCATGACCCGCATGCTGGCTCACTACGACCGCCACGGGCTGCCCGGCGGCAACCCTCTCGTCTTGCGCGCGATTCTCGGTCGCCAGCCCCGATCGTTGGCGGAGTACTTCCGTGAATTGGCCGCCCGGTGAGGGCTGTGCAGCTCCGGTCGGCGGATTAGACGTCGAGGTCTCGGCGCAGCTTGGCGACGTGGCCGGTGGCCTTGACGTTGTACTGCGCGACGGCGATCTTGCCCTTCTCGTCCACCACGAACGTGGAGCGGATGACGCCGGTGACGGTCTTGCCGTACATCTGCTTTTGGCCGTAGGCGCCCCAGTCCGCCAGGACCTTGCGGTCGGGATCGGACAGCAGCGGGAACGTCAGCTGCTCGGCGTCGCGGAACTTGGCGAGCTTTTCCGGCTTGTCCGGGGAGATCCCGACGACATCGAGGCCGGCGTCGTTGAGCTCGTGCAGGTTGTCGCGGAAATCGCAGGCCTGCTTGGTGCACCCGGGCGTCGAGGCGGCCGGGTAAAAGTAGACGACGACGCGGCGCCCCTTGAAGTCGGAAAGCGACACCGTGTTGCCGTCGGCGTCGGGAAGGCTGAACGACGGCGCGGTGTCACCCGGCGCCAGCCGCGTGTTCTCGGTCGAGTCGGGCACGGTCGAAGTCCCTTTCTGTTCACCGGGGCGCCGGGGTTGCCGCCAGCTGATCTAGGGTAGTTCGGGCAGGTGCAGTAACCCCATGGCGGGCGACTTGGAGGATGGCGACGTGGCGGACCGGGACCCCGAAGCAATCAAGCGGGACATCGACGTGGCCCGCGACCAGCTGGCGGCGACCGTCGATACCCTCGCCGAGCGCGCGAACCCGCGCCGCCTGGCCGACGACCTGAAGGCCCGGGCCGTCGACTTCGTGACGAAGCCGGTGGTGCTCGCCTCGCTCGCGGGCATCTCGTCGATCGTCGTCGTCGTGGTCATCCGCCGGATCCGCGACCGCTGAGGACACGTCGGCGCGTCGTCGGGTCGACGCCGGTGGCGCCCCCTTCGGCGGCGGACTCCACCAGGCTGCGCGCCGAGCGGGACAGCGGGTGGCCCGCGTTCCAGATCACCCCGACGTCGCGGTAGGCGTCCGCCTCGGCCAGCGGCAGCACCGCAACGCCCGGGGCCTCGCTGTCGTCGAGGGGGACCAGGCTGATCCCCAGGCCCGCCGCCACCAGGCCGGCCGAGGTCGTCAGGTCGGCCGATTCCAGGGCGATGCGCGGCTGGAACTGCGCCGAGGCGCACAGCTCGTCGAGCAGCCGCCGCATGCCGTAGCCGTGATGCATCGCGACGAACGGCTCGTCGGCGAGCGCGGCCATCGAGACCGTCGCGAGCCCGGCCAGGCGGTGGCCGTGGGGGACGGCCACCCCGAGCCGTTGCCGAAAGATGGTGCGCCAGCCGAGGGTCGGATTCTGCGGTCGGGGCGACACCACGCCCAGGTCGATCGACCTGTTCTCAACCAGCTCACCGATCCATTCGGCGGCGCCCTCCTTGAGGGTGAACGTCACGCGCGGCGACGCCCGAGTGAACTGCGCGATGAGGCGCGGCACCACGGTGCGGCCGAACGAGCGCAGAAAGCCCAACCGGATCTCGCTGACGGCCGGGTCGGCCAGGTCGGCGATCGCCCGCCGCGCCGAGTCGAGCTCGAGCTGCGCGCGCCGGGCGTGCTGGTAGAAAATCCGGCCGTAGGCGTTCAGGCTCAGCCGGCGGCCACGGCGGTCGAACAGCGCGACGCCCAGGCGCCGTTCCAGGCGGGCCAGCATCCGGGTGAGGGTCGGTTGGGCGATGCCAAGCTGTTCGGCGGCCGCCGTGACGTGCTGGAGCTCGGCCAGTGTGATGAACCACTCGTAGTCGCCGTCGCTCACGCCCGCCACCTCCGCTAATGCGATAAGTGCATCATAAACGATCTATTAATACATTTCCGTATGTTGGCGTGAGCGCGGAGCATCGAACCCATGGCCACCCTCGCCGCCACCGCCGTCGCCCACCGTGTCGGCACCGCCGGTTACCGGCGGGTGACCGCCGCCCTGGCCGGTGCCGGGCTGGCCAGTTTCTCGGCGATGTACTGCACCCAGGCGCTGTTGCCGGCGTTCTCGGTGTACTACCGCATCGCCCCGACCACCGCCGCGCTTACCGTGTCGCTGACCACCGGCCTGATGGCCCTGGCGATCATTCCGGCCAGTGTGCTCTCCGAGCGCTACGGCCGCACCCGGGTGATGCTGACGTCGGGGGTGGCGTCCAGCGTGATCGGGTTGCTGCTGCCGTTCAGCCCGAACCTGGGCGTGCTGCTCACCGGGCGGGCGGCCCAGGGGGTGGCCCTGGCCGGCATTCCCGCGGTTGCGATGGCGTACCTGGCCGAGGAGATCCACGTGTCGTCGTTGGGCTCGGCGGTGGGACGCTACATCGCCGGCAACACGGTCGGCGGGCTGGCGGGGCGGATCATCCCGTCGCTGGTCGTGGAGGTCAGCAACTGGCGGGTCGCCCTGCTGGTGAGTTCGGCGGCCTCGCTGCTGGGCGTCATCGTCTTCGCCGCCCTGGTGCCGCGCTCCCAGTTCTTCACGCCTAAGGCGGCCACCGCGCGCGACGCGGTGCGCAACCTCGCCGCGCACCTGCGAAACCCGTTGCTGGCCAAGCTGTTCTGCTTGTCCTTCGTGTTGATGGGCGGGTTCGTGACGGTCTACAACTACCTGGCCTACCGACTGACCGGTCAGTCGTTCGGGTTGGCGTCGTCGACCGTCGGCCTGATGTTCCTGCTCTACCTGGCGGGCACCGTGTCGTCGAACGTCGCGGGCCGGCTCGCCGACCGCAAGGGGCGTGCGCTGGTGTTGTTCGGTGCCCTGCCGGTCACCGCGGCCGGCCTGCTGGTCACCGTGCCGCACGCGCTGGTCGCCATCTTCGGCGGCATCGGGTTATTCACCGCCGGCTTCTTCGCCGCCCACACGGTCGCCAGCGGGTGGGTCGGGGCCGCCGCGAAACGCGACCGGGCGGTGGCGTCCGCGATGTATCTGTTCGCCTACTACCTCGGCGGGTCGGTCGTCGGCGCGTTCGGCGGTGTCGTGTACAACATGGGCGGCTGGCCGGCGACGGTGACGTTCGTCGGTTTGCTGCTGCTGGTCGCGCTGTGCCTGGCCGCGACGCTGATCCGGGACGCCGTGCCCGTCGGGCGGCCACACCCGGCGTGACGCCGGGCGTGGGGGTGGTGCGCCGTCAGGGTTTCGAACCCCGGACCCGCTGATTAAGAGTCAGCTGCTCTACCAACTGAGCTAACGGCGCTAGTGATCGGCCGAGACCGCGTAGGCGACAATAACAGGCGTCTTGCCGCCAAGCGAAATCCCCGAACCTTTACCACGATAATCGCTGCTCCGGGCGCTCAGAACAGCGTTCCGCAGTACGGCGCGCGCTCGGCGCGGAATGCGGCGTCCAGATCCCGCACGGCGCCGGCAGTCAGCTCGTTAATGCGGTTGGCTGCCCGCAGCTGTGACGCCGTGTGCGCGCCCGTGTACACCGACGCCAGGTCGGCCAGGCCGATCCGCAGGTCCGGGTCGCCGTCGTGCGGTGAGCACTTCCCGACGCCGTCGTTGATCCGCAGCAGGAAGCGGCCGCCCGAAAGCCCAAGCGGGTCCGCCACTTCCAGCACGAGCTCGGTGTCGGCGGCGTAAGTGCGCGTGTTGAGTACCTCGGGCACGTCGTTGATCCGCACCCACAAGAAGTCGTTGACGCCGCGCGACGCGGCGGCGCGCTGGTCGGTCAGCTTCAACGGCAGCGGGTCGTCGACGGGCACGTCGATCTGGATCTCGTAGAACATCTCCAAGACCAGCAGCGTCGCGAGCAGTTCGGTGTGCGCGTCG
>NZ_LZKC01000180.1:0-20668 GCF_001672685.1 Mycobacterium sp. E2462 | reverse complement strand
TTTCCACGCCCCCGGCCCCGGCGCGGGGACGCCCGACGAGGCGGCGCAGATCCTCGCGTTGCTGCGGCCGGCCGCGGGTGGGGCTGGTCTGCTCGGCCAGCGCCGACCAGGCGATGGTGGGCGGCCCGGTCTCCGTCCGCGGGCGCGGCCGGGGCGGTTGGTTCGCGTGACCCTGCTGCGGCCCGATCGCGAAGGTCAGGCGCGGTCCCTGGGCGTTGCCGACGTGGATGCTCTGCCCGTCGTGGATGTCGATGACGGCCATCCGGTAGCCGTTGACGTACGTCCCGTTGAGCGAGCCGTTGTCGATGGCCAGCCAGCGGCCCTGCTCGAAGCGGAGCAGCAGGTGGGTGCGTGAGATCCGCGGATCGGGAATCCGCACGTCGGCGTACGGGTCGCGCCCGACAAGCACCTCGTGGCCCGCGGCGAAGGACCGTTGGGACCCGTCGTGCCGGACTGTCAGTATTGGCGGGGCGGGTCTTGTCACTCCACAAGTATCGGTGCGCCGCCTGAGTGGTACCTATGCGGGCCGCCCCGGGCGCGTCGCGTCCCGATTCGTCCACTCATAAGTCTTTCATAGCGTCCTGCGACCAATCGCCTACCGCTGTCGGGCATGATTTCGGTCGGGAGGGGTGCACGGCAATTGCGCAGGCCTGTGGCCTTGTGGTCCGCGTCACGATGCCGTGACCGCGCGCCGATTCGCGGGTAGCGCCGAGAGAGAAGGGGGGCGAGACGGATTATGGATGGGCACAAAGGGACGACGCGGCGCATCGGCGGGCGGCGCCTGCTGAGCAACCCGCGGCAAGCCCGCGAGGCGTTGCGCGCGGGCTTCCAATCGTTGCCGGGCGCGCCGGTGGCGCAGCTGTTCCGCCGGGTGCCGCCCGTGGGCTCCGGCCCGGCTTCCGAGCCCGAGGTGACACCGGTCGACGCCAACGGGTCACGGCCCACGGTGGGCAACGGCGCCCCCTTCGCCGGTTACACGATCCTGCGCCAGCTGGGCGCCGGGGGCATGGCCGAGGTGTACCTGGCCCTGCATCCCCGGCTGCCGCGGCGCGACGTGATCAAGGTGCTCGCCGAGGCGGTCACCGCGGACCCGGAGTTTCGCGAAAGGTTCAACCGCGAGGCCGATCTGGCCGCCACGCTGTGGCACCCGCACATCGTGGGCGTGCACGACCGCGGGGAGTTCAACGGCCACCTGTGGATCTCGATGGACTACGTGGAGGGCACCGACGCGTCGCGGTTGGTCAAGGAAACCTACCCCGACGGCATGCCCATCGGGGAGGTGTGCGCGATTGTCCAGGCCGTCGCGGGGGCGCTGGACTACGCCCACGACCGCGGCCTGCTGCACCGCGACGTCAAGCCGGCCAATATCCTGCTCACCCACCCCGAGGACGGGGAACGTCGAATCCTGTTGGCGGACTTCGGGGTTGCGCGGCACCTGGGTGACATCAGCGGGATCACCGAGACCAACGTCGCGGTCGGCACCGTGGCCTACGCGGCGCCCGAGCAGCTCACCGGTTCGCCCATCGACGGCCGCGCCGACCAATACGCCTTGGCGGCAACGGCATTCCACCTGCTGACCGGCGCCCCGCCGTTCCAGCATTCGAATCCGATCGCGGTCATCAGCCAGCACCTGCACGAGGAGCCGCCGCGACTCAGCGACTACCGGCCCGACCTCGCCGAGCTCGACGACGTCTTCTTCAAGGCGCTCGCGAAGCAGCCGGCGGACAGGTTCGACCGGTGCCGCGGATTCGCCGCCGCCGTCAGCGCGCCGTTCGACGACTCCCGCGACGCCGCGCAGCCGGGCGTCGCGCTATCCGAGCCCGCACCGCGGCGCGGGGCCAGTGGGCTGGTCGCGGCGCTCAATCACCGGTTCTCGGCCAAGACCCGGTGGGGGACCGCCCTGGTGTGCGCCGTGCTCATCGCGGTGGCGATGACGTGGTCGATCCTCTATTCGTTCCAGCCGACCACGCCGCCCGCCAATCCGTCGCTCGCATCGAAACCGTCGGCGCCGGCCGCGAGCGCCGCACCGACCACCGGAAACGCGACCCTCAACGGCACCTACAAGCTGGACTACGACGCGAGCAAGCGGACGGGCAACGGCATCCCGATCCGGCACGACGGCCCCGGCACCGACTGGTGGGCCTTCCGCTCGACCTGCACCACCAACGGGTGCGCGGCCGCCGGCACCCAGCTCGACGACACCAACCATCAGGTGGCAAGCACCGCCGACGGCGGGCAGAGCGACACGCTGCGCTTCGTCGGCGGCTACTGGCAGGGGTCCCCGGCGCAGGAGCGGGTCGGGTGCACGCAGCCGAACGGACAGGTCCGGGCGACTCAGCAGGAGACGCTCGCCTGGTCGCTGGTGCCGCAGACCGACGGCACGCTGCGCGGAACGCAGACCGAGACCGTGCTGAGCAACGAGTGCGGCGCGCAGGGCGCGGTGGTGCGCACCCCGGTGCTGGCCACCCGGGTCGGGGACGCGCCGACGGGTGTTCCCCTCGCCGACCCGGCACAAGTCGCCAACACCTCGACGACGGCGGCGGCGCCCGCGCCACCCGTCGTGGGCGGGGTGTGCAGCGACGTCGGCAAGTTGGCCTATGACCCGACCAACAACGAGCAGATCGTCTGCGCGGGCGGCAGTTGGGCGAAGGCGCCGATCACCATGGGCACGCACACCTCCGGCAGCTCGTGCGACCGGCCCAACACGTCGGTATTCGCGATGAGCACGTCCAACGACGGCTACCTGCTGCAATGCGACCCGGTCACCCGGACCTGGACCCGTCCGGCGGGGTGATCCGCCCGCTCCGGAGGGATGACCGAGTTTCGAAAGCGCTGGCGTATGCGCTAGCACGATCGGCGGTGGTGTCCTTGCTCGGGCCGATACGCCCGTGGTGAACCCGACGGCCGGGGCCCGGCGCTTGTCGGTGGACGGTTCTACCCTGGGGTCATGGCTTTCGCCACGGAACATCCGGTAGTCGCGCATTCGGAATACCGCGCCGTCGATCAGGTGGTGCGCGCGGGCGGCCGCTTCGAGGTGGTCAGCCCCCACTCGCCCGCGGGCGACCAACCGGCGGCCATCGACGAGTTGGAGCGCCGGGTCAAGGCGGGGGAGCGCGATGTGGTGCTGCTGGGCGCCACCGGCACCGGCAAGTCGGCCACCACCGCCTGGCTCATCGAGCGGCTGCAGCGGCCCACCCTGGTGATGGCGCCGAACAAGACGCTGGCCGCGCAGCTCGCCAACGAACTTCGAGAGATGTTGCCGCACAACGCCGTCGAGTACTTCGTGTCGTACTACGACTACTACCAGCCGGAGGCGTACATCGCGCAGACCGACACCTACATCGAGAAGGACAGCTCGATCAACGACGACGTCGAGCGGCTGCGGCACTCCGCGACGTCGTCGCTGCTGTCGCGCCGCGACGTCGTCGTGGTCGCCTCGGTGTCCTGCATCTACGGTCTGGGCACCCCGCAGTCCTACCTGGACCGCTCCGTCGAGCTGGAGGTGGGCAACGAGGTGCCCCGCGACGCGCTGCTGCGGCTGCTGGTCGACGTTCAGTACGCCCGCAACGACCTGTCCTTCACCCGCGGCTCGTTCCGGGTGCGCGGCGACACGGTCGAAATCATCCCGTCCTACGAGGAGCTGGCGGTCCGTATCGAGTTCTTCGGCGACGAGATCGAGGCGCTGTACTACCTGCACCCGCTGACCGGCGACGTGATCCGGCAGGTCGACTCGGTGCGGATCTTCCCGGCCACCCACTACGTCGCCGGTCCCGAACGGATGGCCCAGGCGATCTCGACGATCGAGGACGAGTTGGCGGCCAGGCTGGCCGAGCTGGAAGGCCAGGGCAAGCTGCTCGAGGCCCAGCGGTTGCGGATGCGCACCAACTACGACATCGAGATGATGCGCCAGGTCGGCTTCTGCTCGGGCATCGAGAACTACTCGCGCCACATCGACGGCCGCGGCCCGGGTTCGCCGCCGGCGACACTGCTCGACTACTTCCCCGAGGACTTCCTGCTGGTCATCGACGAGTCGCACGTCACCGTGCCGCAGATCGGCGGCATGTACGAGGGCGACATGTCGCGCAAGCGCAACCTGGTGGAGTACGGGTTCCGGCTGCCGTCGGCGTGCGACAACCGGCCGCTGACGTGGGAGGAGTTCGCCGACCGCATCGGGCAGACGGTGTACCTGTCGGCCACCCCCGGCCCGTACGAGCTCAGCCAGGCCGGCGGCGAGTTCGTCGAGCAGGTGATCCGCCCGACCGGCCTGGTGGACCCGAAGGTCGTGGTCAAGCCGACCAAGGGGCAGATCGACGACCTGATCGGCGAGATCAGGAAGCGCACCGACGCCGACGAGCGGGTCTTGGTCACCACGCTGACCAAGAAGATGGCCGAGGACCTCACCGATTACCTGCTCGAGATGGGCATCCGGGTGCGGTACCTGCATTCGGAGGTCGACACGCTGCGCCGGGTGGAGTTGCTGCGCCAGCTGCGGCTGGGCGAGTACGACGTGCTGGTCGGGATCAACCTGCTGCGCGAGGGTCTCGACCTGCCCGAGGTGTCGCTGGTCGCCATCCTCGACGCGGACAAGGAGGGCTTCCTGCGGTCGTCGCGCAGCCTGATCCAGACCATCGGCCGCGCCGCCCGCAACGTCTCCGGCGAGGTGCACATGTACGCCGACACCATCACCGAGTCGATGAAAGAGGCCATCGACGAGACCGAGCGGCGCCGCGCCAAGCAGGTGGCCTACAACGAGGCCCACGGCATCGACCCGCAGCCGCTGCGCAAGAAGATCGCCGACATCCTCGACCAGGTCTATCGGGAGGCCGACGACACCGACGTGGGGGTCGGCGGGTCGGGCCGCAACGCCTCGCGCGGCCGGCGGGCGCCGGGCGAACCGGGCCGCGCCGTCAGCGCCGGCGTGTTCGAGGGCCGCGACACGGCCGCCATGCCCCGGGCCGAGCTGGCGGACCTGATCAAGGACCTCACCGAGCAGATGATGACCGCCGCCCGCGACCTGCAATTCGAGCTCGCCGCGCGGTTCCGCGACGAGATTGCCGACCTGAAGAAGGAGCTGCGGGGGATGGACGCCGCCGGCCTGAAATAGGTTTGCTCGCGGCGAGCGCCTCACACTGCCCTCAGAATCACCCCATACGGTGTAGGCGTGACCGACGCGGCGACTATCACCGGCGGCTGGCGCGAGCTGCTCGGCAAGAAGTACCTCCGGACGTCGTTGTTGTTGGCCGGCGGGGTGGCGCTGTACGCCACCAACGAGTTCCTGACCACCAGCCTGCTGCCCAACACCATCGCCGAGATCGGCGGTAGCCGGCTCTACGCGTGGGTGACGACCCTGTACCTCGTGGGTTCGGTGGTGGCCGCGACCATGGTCAACCCCATGCTGCTGCGGGTCGGCGCCCGCACGTCGTACCTGTCGGGGCTCGCGCTGTTCGGCGTGTCGAGCCTGGTGTGCGCCGCGGCACCCAACATGGAGGTGCTGATCGCCGGACGCGCCCTGCAGGGCGTGGCCGGGGGTCTGCTGGCCGGCCTGGGGTACGCGGTCATCAACGCCGCCCTGCCGCGCAGCCTCTGGACGCGGGGGACCGCCCTGGTGTCGGCGATGTGGGGCGTGGCCACGGTCGTCGGGCCGGCCACGGGCGGGCTGTTCGCGCAATACGGGCTGTGGCGTGGGGCGTTCGTCGCTATGGCCGCCGTGACCGCCCTGATGGGCCTGCTGGTCCCCGTCGCGCTGGCGCGCGTCGATCCCAGCCCCGCCATTCCGGCGCTGAAGGTGCCGGTGTGGTCGCTGGCCTTGATCGGCACCGCCGCCCTGGCGGTCAGCGTCGCCGAGATCCCGCGCAACGTCGTGGCGACGGCCGGGCTGCTGGCGGCGGGGATCGTGCTGGTCGGCGCGTTCGTGCTGGTCGACTGGCGGATGCACGCGGCGGTGCTGCCGGCCAGCGTGTTCGGCCCCGGGCCGCTCAAGTGGATCTACCTCAGCATGGGCGTGCTGATGGCGGCCGCGATGGTGGACACCTACGTGCCCCTGTTCGGTCAGCGGCTGGCGCACCTGACCCCCATCGCGGCCGGCTTCCTGGGCGCCGCCCTGGCGCTGGGTTGGACGCTGAGCGAGATCCTCAGCGCCTCCCTGGAAAGCCCGCGGTCGATCGCCTGGGTCATCGGCGCGGCGCCGGTGGTCGCGGCGGCCGGGCTGGCGTTGGGCGCGGCCGCGCAGCGCGCCGACGCGTCCATTTGGACCGCGGGGCTGTGGGCGGTGGCCCTGCTGGTCGCGGGCATCGGCATCGGGATGGCCTGGCCGCACCTGTCGGTGCTCGCGATGGCCTGCGTCAACGACCCGGCCGAAAGCGGTGCGGCCGCCGCGGCCATCAACACCGTGCAGCTGATTTCCGCGGCCATCGGCGCCGGGCTGGCGGGTGTCGTGGTCAACACCGCCAAGGGCGGCGACGTGATGGCGGCCGGCTGGCTGTTCGCGGTCTTCACGGGGTTGAGCGCCGCCGGGGTGGTGGTCGCCTACGGGGCGACGCGCGGCGCCGGACAGATGCAGCCCGCCGGCAACGTCGGCTGAGCTCAGTCGGCCGAGCTCAGTCGGCCGCGTCGTCGGCCTGCAGGACGGCGGTGACGCCGTCCACGGCGCCGAAAACGTTGGCCGCCGTCGCGATCTTCGCGCCCGACAGCGTCATCGTCACGGCGACTTCCCCCTCGTCGATGTCGTGCGGGTCGGCGTCGAGCTCGGTGAGCTGCCAGTGGTGCTGCCCGCTCAGCCGCAGCAGCTCGCGCAGCACGCCGCGGCCGTTGGCATAGATGATGTGCAGCCGGACGGTCCCTTGCAGCCGCGCGTTCAATTGCCGCTCCACCGCGTTGAACGCCAGCGCGCTGACGAAGTGCAGGAAGACCACCGCGATCGCCAGCAGCAGCAGGCCGGCGCCCGTCGCCAGGCCGATGGCCGCCGACTCCCACACCGCCGCCGCCGTGGTGAGCCCGTGCACCGCGCCGCGGCGGGTGATGATGATCCCGGCGCCCAGGAACCCGATCCCCGAAACCACCTGCGCCGCAACGCGCGACGGGTCCAACACGACGAAGCCGCTCTTGAGGACGTCAGCGAAGCCGTACTTGCTGACCAGCATGATCAGCGCCGAGGAGGTGCCGACAATGGTCTGGGTGCGCAGGCCGGCGCTCTTGCCCTGAATGGTGCGCTCCAGGCCGATCAGCGCGGTCAGTCCGAAGGCGGCGAAAAGTTCGACGACGTGCCGGACATCCTGCACCTGGCCACCCAGCAGCGGTGCGGTCACCCACGAGTGCATGCGGTCAACCTACCCAGCGGTGCGCGGTTTGCGCGCGTCGTGGCGCCCGCGGTCATCGCGTGGACTTGACGACCTGCGAGTAATGGAATTGCCAGCGTTCGACAATATGAAATCCGAGATAGCCGGGGAATCGATACGCGGGCGCCCGCCCGAATGCGCTGCCCGGCGGCAGGGATTGACCCGTTTGGTGCTCGGGCAGTGCCGTGTCCCTATTGGTGATGGTCCAGATCGCGGCGCATTTGTTGATCTTGGCGGTGGTCAGCCACACGGCGACGTGGCCGTCCCACAGCGTCCCAACTTTGGGGCCGTACCCGCCGCGCTCCACGTCGATCACCGCCCGGAACGCGTCGGGCCGGGTGTCCAGCAGCGCGCGGATGGGGCCCGGCCTCCACGGCACCGTGTTGTCCACCACGAGGCAGTCGCCGGGCGCGGCGTGCGACTTGATGAGGTCCGCGACCTGGCTGTAATCCCACCCCTCTTTGGCGTACGGCCAGCGCTGCGTAAACAGGTAGTTCGGCAGCGCCGCGGCGGCGAACAGCAGCACCACCCCGGCGATCGGCCACGGCCGGCGCGCCACGGTGACCACGCACACCGCCAGGACGGCGGCCATCGCCGGCGTCGTGAAGATCAGGTAGCGCGGGTAGTAGATGGGCTCGCTGACGGCGGAGTAGACGACCACCAGCGCGGTCGGGATCACCAGCCACGCGACGCAGGCGAGCAGCAACCGGCGGGTGTCCCCGGCGGGCGGGCGCGCGCCGGCCAGCGCGGCGACGGCCGCCGCCACGATCAGCACGCCGGACACCACGGCGCAGGGCACGCTGTGGTCGAAGTACTGCCGCAACACGATGTCAAACGCGTAATGCCAGCTCACCGGGTAGATCCAGTTCACCTGCCACACCTGGGCGTGGGCGAACAGGATGAACGGGGTCATCGCCGCGACGGCCACCGCCGAGGACAGCGCCCACCGGATGGCCGTCGACCTGCCGGCGCCGAGCAGCGGCAGCATCGCGGCGTAGACCGGCAACAGCAGCACCAGGTTGAGGTTGAGCAGGATCGCCAGCATCAGGGCCAGCGCGTACCACACCCACAACCGCGGCCGGTTGCGCCGCACGGCCGCGACCAACAGCACCGTGAGCCACACCGCGGCGGCGACCGCGAACGCGTACGGCCGGGCCTCGATGCCGGCCCAAGTGGTGCGCGGCAGGACGGCGAACACTACGCCCGCGCACACGGCGGTCGGCCGGTCCGCGAACTGCCCGACGAACACCGTGACGCCGGCGGCGGCGACCCCGATCGCCAGCGCGCTGGGCAGCCGGGAGAAGAACTCGGTCGGCGGGAAGACGGCGAACCAGCCGTGCATCAGCAGGTAGTAGAGCCCGTGCACGGCGTCGATGTGCGTCAGCAGCCGCCACAGCTCGGGCAGCGTCCGGCTCGCCGACGCCGAGATCGTCGCGCCTTCGTCGAACCACAGCGACGGCCGGCACGCCCAGGCGGCGCTGAGGGCGGTAGCCAGGGCGGCGATGGCCCACGGGTCGAGCAACGCGCCGCGGCGGCGGCCCGGCACGCCCTCGTCGACGGCGCCGCCGGAGCGCTGTTCGAGGGTGGGCGTGGGCATGATGCTTGTTACTGTAGGGCGCGGTCGGTGGACGGCGTCACAAACGACGTCCGGCGCTTTCGCGGGTGGCCTCGGCATTCGCGAAAAGGTTCGCAATACAGCGTATTCCGCGGCAGCCGTCGGTATTCGGTCGGTTAGGCATCGGCAATATTGTCCGATGCGGCGGACAAACCCCGCAATTGGGGAATGTGCCGCGCCACGCGGTGTCGCGAATGTGTCTCCTCAGCAACGGGCAAACGCGATACTGTTTTGGCTGAGCAACCGGAATTGGGAGGGTAGATGGGCGCCTATCGCACTGTGGTGGTCGGGACGGACGGCTCGGACTCGTCGTTGCGTGCGGTCGAGAAGGCCGCGCAGATCGCGGGGCCCGACGCCAAGCTGATCGTCGCGTCGGCGTACTTACCCCAGCACGAGGACGCCCGGGCGGCCGACGCCTTGCGGGACGAGAGCTACAAGGTGTCCGGGACCGCGCCGATCTACGCGGTCCTGCGCGACGCCAAGGAGCGCGCGCACGCGGCCGGCGCCAAGAACGTCGACGAGCGCCCCATCGTCGGGGCCCCGGTCGACGCCCTGGTGCACCTGGCGGAGGAGGAGAAGGCGGATCTGCTGGTGGTCGGCAACGTCGGGCTGAGCACCATCGCCGGCCGCCTGCTGGGCTCGGTGCCGGCCAACGTCTCGCGCCGCGCCAAGACCGACGTGCTGATCGTGCACACCACGTCCTAGCCGGCGGCCGTCACCACCCGCGTTCGCGCCATTCGGCCAGGTGCGGACGCTCCGCACCGAGCGCGGTGTCGTCGCCGTGGCCGGGGTAGATGACCGTGGCGTCGTCGTAGACCTCGAACACCCGTGACGTGACGTCGTCGAGCAGCTGCTCGAAATCGCCCGGCTGCCACGTCTTGCCCACCCCGCCCGGGAACAGGCAGTCACCGGTGAACAACTGGGTGACGCCACCGGTCGCGGGCCCGTCGAGGGCGAGCGCGATCGAACCGGGCGTGTGCCCACGCAGGTGGATGACGTCGAAGCTCAGTTCGCCGACCCGCACCGTGTCGCCGTGAGCCAGCAAACGGTCGGGGGTCACCGGCAGCGGCTCGGCGTCGAGTTCGTTGGCGGCCGTCGGGGCGCCGGTGGCGGCGGCGACGGCTTCGAGGGCCTGCCAGTGGTCGAAGTGCTGGTGGCTGGTGACGATGAGCGTCACCGTGGGCGCGTGCCGGCGGATCAGGTCGGTCAGGGCATCGGCGTCGTTGGCGGCGTCGATCAGCAGCGTTTCGCCGGTGGCGGAACAGGTGACGAGGTAGGCGTTGTTGTCCATGGGGCCCACCGACGCCTTTAGAATCGTGGCGCCGGGTAGGGTCCGGCGGGCCGCGGTACCAGGGTCGACGTGTCCGGTGTAGTTGTCGCTGGGCTCGAGCGCGGCGGTCATAGCGGCCAGGTTACTGGTGGCGGGCTGCTTGTCGGTACGGGCACATAGCATGGGATGCGCCGTGCGCAATTTCGTTCGTCGACCGTCCGCGGCACAACGCCCGCCGAGACGGCAGTGAGAGGGGCAGCGTTGGCTGATCGCCTGATAGTCAAGGGCGCCCGCGAGCACAACCTGCGCGGCGTCGACCTCGAGCTGCCCCGCGACGCGCTGATCGTGTTCACCGGGTTGTCGGGTTCGGGCAAGTCGTCGCTGGCGTTCGACACGATCTTCGCCGAAGGGCAGCGCCGCTACGTGGAGTCGCTGTCGGCCTACGCCCGCCAGTTCCTCGGCCAGATGGACAAGCCCGACGTCGACTTCATCGAGGGGCTGTCCCCGGCGGTGTCCATCGACCAGAAGTCGACCAACCGCAACCCGCGTTCGACCGTGGGGACCATCACCGAGGTCTACGACTACCTGCGGTTGCTGTACGCGCGGGCGGGCACGCCGCACTGCCCGATCTGCGGCGAGCGGATCGCCCGGCAAACCCCGCAGCAGATCGTCGACCAGGTGCTCGCGATGCCGGAGGGCACCCGGTTCCTGGTGCTCGCCCCGGTGGTGCGCACCCGCAAGGGCGAGTTCGCCGACCTCTTCGAGAAGCTCAACGCCCAGGGCTACAGCCGGGTCCGGGTCGACGGCGTGGTGCACCCGTTGACCGAACCGCCGAAGCTGAAGAAGCAGGAGAAGCACGACATCGAGGTAGTGGTGGACCGCCTCACCGTGAAGGCGTCCGCCAAGCAGCGGCTCACCGACTCGGTGGAGACGGCGCTCAACCTGGCCGACGGCATCGTGGTGCTGGAGTTCGTCGACCAGGAGCCGGGCGCCGCGCACCGTGAGCAGCGGTTCTCCGAGAAGCTGGCCTGCCCCAACGGCCACGCGCTGGCCGTCGACGACCTGGAGCCGCGGTCGTTCTCCTTCAACTCGCCCTACGGCGCCTGCCCGGAGTGCAGCGGCCTGGGCATTCGCAAGGAGGTCGACCCCGACCTGGTGATCCCCGACCCGGACCGCACCCTGGCCGAGGGCGCGGTGGCGCCGTGGTCCACGGGCCACACCGCCGAGTACTTCACCCGGATGATGGCCGGGCTGGGCGACGAGATGGGTTTCGACGTCAACACCCCGTGGCGCAAGCTGCCGGCCAAGGCCCGCAAGGCGATCCTCGAGGGCTCCGACCACCAGGTGCACGTCCGCTACCGCAACCGCTACGGCCGGACCCGCTCGTATTACGCCGACTTCGAGGGCGTGCTCGCGTTCCTGCAGCGCAAGATGGCGCAGACAGAGTCCGAGCAGATGAAGGAGCGCTACGAGGGCTTCATGCGCGACGTGCCGTGCCCGGAGTGCGACGGCACCCGGCTCAAGCCGGAGATTCTGGCGGTCTCGCTGGCCGCCGGGGACCGCGGATCGAAGTCCATCGCCGAGGTGTGCGATCTGTCGATCGCCGACTGCTCGGACTTCCTGAACCGGCTCACGCTCGGCCCGCGGGAGAAGGCGATCGCCGGGCAGGTGCTCAAGGAGATCCAGTCGAGGCTGGGGTTCCTCCTCGACGTCGGCCTGGAGTACCTGTCGCTGTCGCGGGCGGCGGCCACGCTGTCCGGCGGCGAGGCGCAACGCATCCGGCTGGCCACCCAGATCGGGTCCGGCCTGGTGGGGGTGCTCTACGTGCTCGACGAGCCGTCCATCGGGCTGCACCAGCGCGACAACCGGCGCCTCATCGAAACCCTCACGCGCCTCAGGGATTTGGGTAACACACTGATCGTCGTCGAGCACGACGAGGACACCATTGCGCACGCAGACTGGGTGGTCGACATCGGTCCCCGCGCCGGCGAGCACGGCGGCCACATCGTGCACAGCGGTACCTACGCCGAACTGCTGGCCAACACCGAGTCGATCACCGGCGCCTACCTGTCGGGCCGGGAAAGCATCGAGACGCCCGCGATGCGGCGCGCGGTCGACCGCAAGCGCCAGCTGACCGTCGTCGGCGCCCGCGAGCACAATCTGCGGGGCATCGACGTGACGTTTCCGCTGGGCGTGCTGACCTCGGTGACCGGCGTGTCCGGGTCGGGGAAGTCGACGCTGGTCAACGACATCCTCGCGGCGGTGCTGGCCAACCGGCTCAACGGCGCGCGGCAGGTTCCGGGGCGGCACACCCGGGTCACCGGGCTCGATCACCTCGACAAGCTGGTGCGGGTGGACCAGTCGCCGATCGGGCGCACCCCGCGGTCCAACCCGGCGACCTACACCGGCGTGTTCGACAAGATCCGCACGCTGTTCGCCGCCACCACCGAGGCCAAGGTCCGCGGCTACCAGCCCGGCCGGTTCTCGTTCAACGTCAAGGGCGGCCGGTGTGAGGCCTGCACCGGCGACGGCACCATCAAGATCGAGATGAATTTCCTGCCCGACGTGTACGTGCCGTGCGAGGTCTGCCAGGGCGCCCGATACAACCGGGAGACCCTCGAGGTGCACTACAAGGGCAAGACCATCTCCGAGGTGCTCGACATGTCCATCGAGGAGGCCGCCGAGTTCTTCGAGCCGATCTCGGGCATCCACCGCTACCTGCGGACCCTGGTCGACGTGGGGCTGGGTTACGTGCGGCTGGGCCAGCCGGCGCCGACGCTGTCCGGCGGCGAGGCGCAGCGGGTCAAGCTCGCCGCCGAGCTGCAGAAGCGGTCGACGGGCCGCACCATCTACATCCTCGACGAGCCCACCACGGGCCTGCACTTCGACGACATCCGCAAGCTGCTCAAGGTGATCAACGGCCTCGTCGACAAGGGCAACACCGTGATCGTCATCGAACACAACCTCGACGTGATCAAGACGTCGGACTGGATCGTGGACATGGGACCCGAGGGCGGCGCCGGCGGCGGAACCGTTGTCGCCGAGGGCACCCCGGAGGACGTCGCGGCGGTGCCGGAGAGCTACACCGGCAAATTCCTCGCCGAGGTCATCGGCCGCAGCGCCCCCGCGCCGGCCCCGCGCCGCTCCGGCGGGCGCCGCAAGGTCACCGCCTGACGGTCGGCGGCCCCGGGGCGGAGTGCTGCGCCGGCACCACCACCGGCGCGCCGACGGTGGGCGCCGTCGCGTCGGGCAGCGGGATCCGGGGGACGCCCGGCGTCCCGAGCCGCCCGGCCAGCCACGGCAGCGCCGCGGCGAACGCCCGGTCGGCGAAGGGCCAGTCGTGCTTGCCGGGCTGCGCGACCACGGCGCAGTCGATGCCGTTGACGCGGCCCAGCGCGCACAGCGAGTAGGCGGCCGCGGCCTGGTTGCCGGGGTTGGCGGCCGCGTCACGGGCGGCCAGGCGCACGGCGCCGCTGTCGGTCGGCACCGGATCGCGGCGCCCGGCCGCGTCGGAGGAGATCGCGAACCAGCCGGCCACGTCGGTGTAGGGGCCGTGCCGGTCGATCACGGTGGTCGGGTCGAAGGCCGCCCAGGCGTCGGCGTTGCCGCCGAACAGCCGCGCGATGGTCTGGGCCTTGGTGCCGGCGTTCGGGTAGTAGTCGCCGGCGACGTCGACGAAGGCGCTGAACAGCTCCGGATGCATGACGGTCAGGTCGACGGCGCAGGTGCCGCCCATCGACCAGCCGGCGATACCCCAGCCGGCCCGCCGCGCGCTGACGCCGAACGTCGACTCCATGAACGGGACCACGTCCTTGGTCAGGTGATCGGCCGCGTTGCCGCGCACGCCGTTGACGCACTCGGTGTCGTTGTTGAACGCGCCGCCGGAGTCGACGAACACCAGCACCGGCGCGTTGCCGTCGTGGGCGGCCGCGAAGTCGTCGATGGTCTTGATGGCCTCGCCCGCGCGCGTCCAGTCCGCCGGGGTGTTGAACTGCCCGCCGATCATCATCACCGTCGGCAGCGGCGGGGGCGGGCTGCTGGCGAACCACTCCGGCGGCAGGTAAACCAGCTCGCCGCGGTGTTTGAAGTGCGATGCGTCCGACGGGATGACGACCGGCACCACCGTGCCGTGCGGCGGCCGGGTGCCCTTGGCGGCCATTGCGGTGATGGTGGCCCGGTCGGTCTGGTCGGGCAGCGGGCCGGACGTGAGCTGGGTCCACGCCGACTGCACGGTGGGGAAGTAGCCCACCCAGAGGTTCAGCACCAGCGCGGCGCTGAGCAGGCACAACGGGACGGCCAGCACGGCGGCGCCGCGCCGCCAGCGGCGCGCGTTACCCCAGCCGAGCGGCAGCGCCGCCACGGCAGTGCCGGACAGCGCGATCCACAGCCACAGCGCCCACGGGGCGGGTTCCTCGGACAGGCCCCGGTCGACGATGTACCAGTGCGTCGCGTAGGCCGCGGCGCCGCCGGCCAGCGCGGCCAGCGGCAGCCACACCGTGCGCCAGCGACGCGACCGCCGGCACACCGAGACCGCCAGCACGGCCGCGGCGGCCGCCTGGATCGTGGTCGGCAGCCAGCCGTGCATCAGCGACGTGTGACTGCTCGCCAGGAGCTGCGCGCTCGTCGACATCACGCCGTTCATTGTGAGCTATTCGTAACCCGGCGGGAACATATTGGCTCAACGTGCGCGGCGACCGGCCGCGGCTCAGTGCGGCTTGGCCAACGGGAACGGCAGGGTCTCGCGAATGCTGTGGCCCGTGATGAGCATGACCACCCGGTCGATACCCATGCCCAGCCCGCCGGTGGGCGGCATCGCGTATTCCATGGCCTGCAGGAAGTCCTCGTCGAGTTCCATCGCCTCGGGGTCGCCGCCGGCGGCCAGCAGCGACTGTTCCTGCAGGCGACGCCGCTGCTCCACCGGATCGGTGAGCTCGCTGTAGGCGGTGGCCAGTTCGACACCCCAGGCGACCAGGTCCCACCGCTCGGCGACGCCGCGCTGGCTACGGTGCGGCCTGGTCAGCGGGGACACCGAGGTGGGGAAGTCGATGTAGAAGGTCGGCTCCTCGGTGCGGTCCTCGACCAGGTGCTCGTAGAGCTCGAGCACCACGGCGCCGGCGTCCCAGTGCGCCCGGTAGGGGATGTGGGCCGCGTCGGACAGCTTGCGCAGCGTCGCCAGCGACGTGTCCGGATCGACGTGTTCGCCCAACGCCTCGGACACGGCGTCGTAGACGGTCTTGACCGCCCAGGCGCCGGAGATGTCGACGGGCTCCAACCCGCCGCCGTCGCCGCGGGGCCGCAGCACCGTCTGCTCGCCGTGCGCGGCCTGGGCCGCGTTCTGAATGAGCTCCCGGCACCCGTCGATCCACACAATGTAGTCGGCGTGGGCCTGGTAGGCCTCCAGCAGCGTGAACTCCGGGTTGTGGCTGAAGTCGACGCCCTCGTTGCGGAAGGCCCGCCCCAGCTCGAACACCCGCTCCACGCCGCCGACGCACAACCGCTTGAGGTAGAGCTCCGGCGCGATCCGCAGGAACAGGTCCAGGTCATAGGTGTTGATGTGCGTGGTGAAGGGCCGCGCCGTCGCGCCGCCGTGGACCTGCTGCAGGATCGGCGTCTCCACCTCGATGAAGTCCTTGGCGAACAACGTCTCTCGCACCGACCGCAGCACGCTGCCGCGCGCCTTGATCAACTCCCGCGACTCGCGGTTGACGGCCAGGTCCACGTAGCGGGCGCGGACCCGCGCCTCGGGGTCGGTCAGCCCCTTCCACTTGTTCGGCAGCGGCCGCAGGCATTTGCCGATCATCCGCCAGTCGGCGACGATCAACGAGCGGGTGCCGTTCTTGCTGAACCCCATGTGCCCGGTCACCTCGACCAGGTCGCCGAGGTCGATGGCCGCGGTGAAATCGGCGACCCGCTTGCTGGCCAGGCGTGAATTGTCCAGCAGCACTTGGATGTCGCCGGACCAGTCGCGCAGCTGGGCGAACAGCACCCCGCCGTAGTCGCGGATCCGCAGGATCCGGCCCGCGACGGTGACGGACTCCCGGTCGTCGGCGTCGAGCGCCCGGGCGACGCTGTGGCTGGGCGGGGACCCCACCGGGTAGGCGTCGATCCCGTTGCGCTGCAAGACCTTTAGCTTGGCAAGGCGCACCCGGACCTGCTCGGGCAGGCGCGCCCGGGCCTCCTCGGCGTCGGCGGTTTCGCGGCGGCGCTGCAACCCGCTGACGTCGGGCGTGCTGCCGTCGGGATGCAGCAGCCCGGACTCGGCCAGCCTGGCCGGGACGGCGGGGTGGTGCCCGGTGTGGGCCTTACGCCGGCCGAACGGCAGGACCAGGAAACCCTCGGCCAGCGCCGAGGCGACGCCGACCCGCGGAATGAGCCGCGCGTCCTCGTAGCACGCGAACCGGGGCACCCAATCGGGTTGGTACTTCATGTTCGAGCGGTACAGCGTCTCCAGCTGCCACCACCGCGAGAAGAACAGCAGGAAGCCGCGCCACAGGCGCGCCACGGGGCCAGCCCCCAGTTGCGCGCCCTGCTCGAACGCCGAGCGGAACATCGCGAAGTTCAGCGAGATCCGGGTGATGCCCAAGCCTTCGGCGTTCAGCGCCAGGTCGCTGACCATCAGCTCGATGGTGCCGTTGGGGGAGTGCGGGGAGCGGCGCATCAGGTCCAGAGACACCCCGGTGGTGCCCCACGGCACCAGCGAGAGCATCGCGACCACCGCGCCGTCGCGGTCGATGGCCTCCACCAGCAGGCAGTCCTCGTCGGCGGGGTCGCCCAGCCGGCCCAGCGCCATGGAGAACCCGCGCTCGGTCTGGGTGTCGCGCCATGCGTCGGCCCGGGCGATGGTGTCCGTCATCTCGTCGGGCGGGATGTCGCGGTGCCGCCGGATGCGCACCGTCAGCCCGGCTCGGCGGGCCCGGGTGACGGCCTGGCGGACGCCGCGCATGTCCGGCCCGGACAGCTTGAAGTCGGCGGTCCGCAGGATGGCCTCGTCGCCCAGCTCCAGCGCGTTGAGGCCGGCCTCCCGGTAGCTGCGGGCCCCTTGGGTGCTGGCCCCCATCACGCCGGGCGCCCATCCGTAGGTCTGGCATAACCCCAGCCACGCATCGATGGCCTGCGGCCAGACCCGGGGGTCGCCGATCGGGTCGCCGCTGGCCAGGCACACGCCGACCTCGACGCGGTAGGTGATGGCGGCCCGGCCGCTCTGCGCGAACACCACCGACTTGTCGCGGCGGGTGGCGAAGTAGCCCAGCGAATCGTTCTTGCCGTACAGCTCCAGCAGGCCGCGGATCGCCGACTCGTCCTCGCCGGTCAGCGCATTCTCGGCGCGCTGCGATTGGAACAGCACGATCGTCGCGACGATCAACGCCAGCGCACCAAACAGGCCGAAGATCGCGTTGAGGAAGACGTGGGGCCGGCCGGTGAACAGGTCGGGGTCGGCGAGGGCGAAGCCGACGACCCGGTTGGCCACGTAGGGCAGGCGGTCCTGGCGGGCCAGCGTGCCGGGGAACAGCTCGACCAGCCCCCAGGACACCAGGATGCCGATGACGTCGCCGGCAACCAGCACCGCGGCGGCCTTGACCAGCGCTCCCCTGCGTACCTTGGCCCAGAACTCCCGGTAGGCCAGCACCAGCAACACGATCGCGACGATGTGGACGGATAACCCGAGGTTCTCGCCGAACGTCTCGGCGGGGGTGTTGTCCCCCGCGGCGATGTCGGCGGCATTCAGGCCGGCGGCCAGGATCATGTTGCCCAGCAACAGCAGCCAGGCGATGCGCTTGCGCGCGGTCAGGGCGGCGGCCAGCAGGGCCAGCACGAACGACCACGCGATGCTGGTGTCGGGGAAGTTGAACAGATAGTTGTTGATGAACTCCCGCGGCACCTTGATCAGGTAGCGGATCAGCGGCGACACGCTCGCCAGCAGTGACACGGTGGCGATGACGCCGACCGTCCAGCCGGCCGCCGCGGGCACCCAGCGGTAGCGGGAGCCGGACCGGCCGCGAGGCCCCGAACGGGGTCCCGAACGTGTCGATGCGAGTGTCACAGACCGCGAGGATAAGCCCTGAATCCGTGAAAAGCTTGTTGAAGCGCCAAGACCGACGGGCAGTAATTCCCTACCGTTGGCTGAGCGGATCGGGGCCCGTCGGCGCGGTTCTGGTTGCCGGAGGGTTAAAAGGCACCTCAAGGCTGCTAAACTGGCCGCTGCGACCATCCCGGCGAAGGCCAGGAACAGTTAAGTGGAGTCCCACTCCCACCGCTAGCCACGAGATGTCCCCGGATGTCTCTGCCAAGGCCCAGCGGTCCGGTCACAGACATCCCCGATGTCTGTTCCGCGTTCGACGCGGGCCGTTTGAGGTGCTCAAGCGGCGATCGGTCGGCATTGGGCCCTGCATCTGCAGGGCTTTTCTGCTGATGGTGTGACGACATCCACCACTGCATTCCAGGGCGGCCCGGGCGCTGATCGCCGGTGGACACAGTAAGCCCAACAAGGGAGGCCCCATCAGCACTGAGACCCGCGTCAACGAGCGCATCCGCGTACCCGAAGTCCGACTGATCGGCCCAGGGGGCGAGCAGGTCGGCATCGTGCGTATCGAAGACGCATTGCGCGTCGCCGCGGACGCCGATCTCGATCTCGTCGAAGTCGCCCCGAACGCCAGGCCGCCGGTCTGCAAGATCATGGACTACGGCAAGTTCAAGTACGAGGCGGCGCAAAAGGCGCGCGAATCTCGCCGCAACCAGCAGCAGACCGTCGTCAAAGAGCAGAAGCTGCGGCCCAAGATCGACGACCACGACTACGAGACCAAGAAGGGTCACGTCATCCGCTTCCTGGAAGCGGGTTCGAAGGTCAAGGTCACCATCATGTTCCGCGGACGCGAGCAGTCGCGGCCCGAGCTGGGCTACCGACTGCTCCAACGACTGGGCGCGGACGTCGCCGAGTACGGGTTCGTGGAGACGTCGGCCAAGCAGGACGGCCGCAACATGACGATGGTGCTGGCACCGCATCGCGGCGCGAAGACGCGCGCCCGTGCGCGGCACCCCGAGGACCAGGGCGGCGACGCGGCGTCGGATTCCGACGCGACCGCCGAGACCGGTACCTCACCCAACTGACGCGTCAACCGGCGGCCGACGTCACGACCGCCGTCACGATCGCCGTTTACGACCGAGAAGAACCACGAGCGAGAACTAGAGGAAACATGCCCAAGGCAAAGACCCACAGCGGGGCGTCCAAGCGGTTCCGGCGCACCGGCACCGGCAAGATCGTCCGGCAGCACACGAACCGTCGGCACCTGCTCGAGCACAAGCCGAGCAAGCGGACCCGCCGCCTCGACGGCCGCACCACCGTGTCGGCGAACGACACCAAGCGCGTCAACAGCCTGCTCAACGGCTGACCCCGAGCCGGCCATACCCGACCGCGGGCTGGCACGGCACCTTGACCCAACGAGTTTTCAACGAGAGTAGGAACATCCATGGCACGCGTGAAGCGGGCGGTCAACGCCCACAAGAAGAGGCGCAGCGTCCTCAAGGCCTCGAAGGGCTATCGCGGCCAGCGATCCCGGCTCTATCGCAAAGCCAAAGAGCAGCAACTGCATTCGCTGAACTACGCCTTCCGCGACCGTCGGGCGCGCAAGGGCGAGTTCCGCAAGCTGTGGATCTCGCGGATCAACGCCGCGGCCCGCGCCAACGACATCACCTACAACCGGCTGATCCAGGGCCTCAAGGCCGCCGGCGTGGACGTCGACCGCAAGAACCTGGCCGACATCGCGATCACCGACCCGGCGGCGTTCACCGCGCTGGTCGAGGTGGCGCGCGCCGCGCTGCCCGAGGACGTCAACGCCCCGTCGGGTTCCGGAGAGGCTGCCTAGCCTGGCCGACGCGGCCCGTGAGCTGCTGACCGAGCGATCGGCCACGGTCGCCGCCGCGGTCAAACTGCACCGCCACGTCGGCCGCCGCCGCGCCGGACGGTTCCTCGCCGAAGGGCACAACCTGGTCGAGGCGGCGTCCCGGCGCGGGTTGGTGCGCGAGGTCTTCGTCACCGAGGCCGCGGCGCAACGCTACGCGCCGCTGCTGGCGGCCCTGGAGCAGGCCACATGGCGTATCCCGATGCGCGTGGTCACCGAGCGCGCCGCGAAAGCGTTGTCCGACACCGTGACTCCCGCGGGCCTGGTCGCGGTGTGCGACGCACCGGAGACCAGCCTGGCGGACGTGCTGGCCGGCGCGCCGCGGCTGGTCGCGGTCGCCGTCGAGATCGGGGAACCCGGCAACGCCGGCACGCTGATCCGGATCGCCGACGCGATGGGGGCCGCCGCGGTGGTGTTGGGCGGCCACAGCGTCGACCCCTACAACGGCAAGTGCCTGCGCGCGTCGGCCGGCAGCATCTTCTCGCTGCCCGTCGTCGTCGCGCCCGACGCCGGCGCGGCCGTGGCGGCGTTGCGGGGCGCCGGGCTGCGGGTG
>NZ_LZKC01000179.1:0-10310 GCF_001672685.1 Mycobacterium sp. E2462 | reverse complement strand
CGTTTCGACGGTCCGGCCTTCACCCGGTGAGCCGGCCCGACGACCCTCAGCCGCGCAGCTGCGGCAGCACGTCGCGCTCGTAGATCGCGAAGAACCCTTCCTTGTCCGGGCCGACCTGCTGCACATAGACCTCGTCGATGTCGGCGTCGAGATACTTGCGCACCTGCGCGACGTGGGTGTCGGGGCTCGGACCGGAGGCGATGGTCTCGCCGACCTGGTCGGGGGTGACCAAAGACATCAGCGCCGCGAAATCCTTGGGCCGCGGCAGGATTTGGGCCGACTGTCCGGGCAGGGCGTCATTGGCCCACAGCTTGTGCGCGGCCGCCAGCGCGGTGTCGGGGTCCTTGTCCCAGCTGACCTTGGTGCCGGCCTGCACGGGCTTGTCCCCGCCGCCGGACTCCCGGAATGTCTTGACCAGGTCGGCTTCCGGGGTCACCAACACGAAGCCGTCGCCGATGCGCCCCGCCAGCTTGGCGCCCTGCGGGCCGAAGCCGGAGACGTAGATCGGCACCGGTTGTTCGGGCCGCGTGTAGATGCGTGCCTCCTGCACCTCGTAATGCTTGCCGTGGTGGCTCACCTCGTCACCGCGGTGCAGCAGCCGGATGACGTCGACGGCCTCCTCGAGCATCTCCTGGCGCACTCCCACCGAGGGCCACGGGTCGCCGAGGACGTGCTCGTTGAGCGCCTCGCCGCTGCCGACGCCCAGCACGAAGCGGCCGTCGAGCTGCACCGCGGCGGTGGCCGACGCCTGGGCGAGGATCGCCGGGTGGATCCTGATGGTCGGGCACGTGACCGCCGTGCTGACCGGCAGCGAGGTGACCTCCGACAACGCCCCGATGACGCCCCACACGAAGGGACTCTGGCCCTGCTCGTCGTTCCAGGGGTGGAAGTGGTCGGAAATCCACAGCGCGTCGAAACCGGCCGCCTCCGCCCGCTTGGCTTGGTCGATGAGCTCCTTCGGTCCGTACTGCTCGCAGGACAGGAAGTATCCGATCTTGGTCATGACCGCCGGTTACCCGCTGGGCGCCACGCTAAGCGCTGGTGTGCGGTTTACTCCCCTGCGGCGGCGGGAATCCTCGCTTGTGCCGTCGCCCGAGCTCGATCCCGACACTTCCGCTCCGGCGGAATCCCCATATCGGACAGGTGGATTCGCGGCGTTGCGCGATTATGCGCCCATCGGGGACGGGCAGACGGTGGCGCTGGTCGCGCGGGACGGTGCCATCGACTGGTTCCCGATCCCGCATCTCGATTCACCGCCGGTTTTCGCGGCGCTGCTCGACGAGCCCAACGGCGGCCGCCTGGACCTGTCGCCCACGGTGCCGTTTCGCACGCAGCGGCGGTATCTTCCGAAAACCAACGTGCTGGAAACGACTTTCGTCACCGAGTCGGGCAGCGTACGCGTCACCGACGCGCTGAACATCGGCTTCGGCGGCCGGTTACCGTGGACGGAGTTGGCCCGCCGCGTCGACGGCATCGACGGCGAGGTGCCCATGCGCTGGCGGGTGGCGCCGGGGACGTCGTTCGACTGCATGTCGCCGTGGGCGCGGCAAACACCGCACGGCAAGGTTTTGCGAGCCGGGGCGCTGAATTTAGGGATCTGCCTGTCGGACAACGTCGAGGCCGAGTGGACCGACCAGGCGGCGTGCGGCACGTTCACCGCCACGCCCGGTGAACGCCAGCTGATCGGCGTCGTGGCGTCGGACTCCGAACCGCTGATGCTGTCCCTGGCCCGCGACATCGACCAGGGCCTCGACCGCACCATCGACCTGTGGGGCAATTGGTCGGGCCAGTTCGAGTGCACCGGCGACTGGGACGAGGCGGTGCGCCGCAGCGTGTTGTTGCTCAAGCTGCTCATCTTCAGCCCGACCGGGGCGATCGCGGCCGCCGCGACCACCTCATTGCCCGAACGGCTTTCGGGCGGCAAGAACTGGGATTACCGCTTCGCGTGGATACGCGACGCGGCCTACACACTCAGCGCCATGCGCCGCTTCGGGATTCGCGAGGAGACGCACGCCGCCGTCAGCTGGCTGTTGCGCACCGTGCGCCGCCATGGGCCGCAGCTGGACGTCTTCTACCGCCTCGACGGCTCCGCCCCTCCCCCGGTGCACGAGTTCGAGGCCGCGGGCTGGCGCGGGATCGGGCCGGTCGTCACCGGGAACCGCGCGGACGGTCAGCTGCAGCTGAGCATCTTCGCCGACCTGTTCGACACCGTTCGGCTCTACGTCGACGGGGGCCATGTCCTGGATACCGAGACCGGACACCTGCTGGCCGGCTTCGCCGACCGGGCCTGCGACGCCTGGCGGCACCGCGACGCCGGCATGTGGGAGTTGCCGGAGCAGGAGCACTACACCACCTCCAAGCTGGGCTGCTGGCAGGCGCTGCGCTGCGCGGTGTACCTGGCCGAGCAGGGTCAGATCCCCGGTGATCCGAGCCGGTGGGCCAGCGAGGCCGAGCGCATCCGCGAGTGGGTGCAGCGGCGCTGCTGGTCCGACGAGCTCAACAGCTACGAATGGTTCCCCGGCAGCGGCAAGCTGGACGCCTCGATCCTGTTGCACGCCGGCAGCGGCTTCGACCAGGGCCCGCGCATGTCGTCGACCATCGACGCCCTGCGGCGCGAATTAGGTTGCGGGCCTTTGCTGTTCCGTTTCACCGGCGCGCGCGAGGAGGATCACGAGGGCGCCTTCGTCGCGTGTTCGTTCTGGGCCGTGTCGGCCCTGCATCACGTGGGCAGGACGGACGAGGCGCGCAAACTGATGGCCGAACTCGTCGAGCTCACCAACGACGTGGGCGTGCTGCCCGAGATGATCGACACCGACGACGATTCCTTCCTGGGTAACCTCCCCCAAGGGCTGAGCCACCTGGCGCTGATCGGCGCCGCGCTCGACCTGGAATCCTGACCGCTGCGCCCGGGGCCGCTTTCGATTCGCGCCGCCGCGGCACCCGTTCCCGCCACCGGCCCTAACCGCCGGGCGGCCGGGGCGGCGCCACCCGCGCCGCGCGGCACCTCCTCGGGACCACTACGACATGTGCCCGCCTCGCAGCGACAACGGCGGGTTCACCCGCCGTCCGTCCGATCCGCGGCCGGGCGCGGCCCGCGTTGTCGCTATGAGGCGGGCACTTTCACCGGCCCTCCCGGCGAGGGGCTGGAGTGGCTGGGTGGGGCGGGCGGGGCGGTGGAGCCCGCGGAGGCCGGACCCAGCGGCCCGCGAGAATAAGTTCGCGATAGAGAAGAATATAATTCTCGCTGAGCGAGAGACGCCTTACGATGTCCTCGCCGACACCTGACGAGGGGAGTCCGTCATCGACGCCTGGATCCTCGACGCGGTCCGCACGCCCCGGGGGCGGGGCCGCCCCGACGGCGGCCTGCACGACGTCCACCCGCAGGCGTTGTTCGCCCGCTGTTTGACGGCCCTGCAGGAGCGCAACGGCTTCGACCCCGCCGACGTCGACGACGTGATCGCGGGCAACGGCATCCTCAGCGGAGACCACGGCGACGACATCGCGCGCCTGTCGGTCCTGCTGGCGGGCTGGCCGCAGACCGTGCCCGGCATGACCCTCAACCGCTTCTGCGGCTCGGGTCAGCAGGCCGTCACCGTCGCGGCGTCGGCGATCGCGGCGGGCAACGAGGACCTGGTGATCGCCGGCGGCGTGGAGTCGATGTCGCGCTGGGACGTCACCGCCGGCGTCTCGACGATCGACGGCGGAAACCCCGACCTACGGGCGCGTTATCCGACCGTGCCGCAGGGCGTTTCGGCCGATCTTATCGCCACGCTGGAGGGTTTCGACCGCGCCGCCGTCGACGCCTACGCCGCGCAAAGCCAGAGCCGGGCGGCCGCCACGATCGACCAGGGCCGGTTCGACCGCTCGCTGGTCGATGTCGCCACCCCGCGCGGCGCCTGCGGCCGTGACGAGCATCCGCGCCCCGGCACCTCCGCCGAGGCGTTGGCACGCCTCAAGCCCGCGTTCGCCGCAATGGGCGACACCCGCGCCGACGGGGAAGCGCACACCTTCGACGAGATCTGCCTGCGGCGTTACCCCAGGATCGATCGCGTCGACCACGTCCACCACGCCGGCAATTCCTCCGGCGTGGTCGACGGCGCCGCGGCCGTCCTGGTCGCCTCGCCCACGTGGACGCGCGCCCACGGGTTGAGCCCCCGCGCGCGGATCCGGGCGGCCACGGCCGTCGGCAGCGAACCGATCATCATGCTCACCGCGCCCGGCCCGGCGGCGCAGCGCTGCCTGAACCGCGCCGGCATGACGGTGGCCGACGTCGACCTATGGGAGATCAACGAGGCCTTCGCCGCCGTCCCGCTCAAGACCATCCGCGACCTGGACATCGACCCGCAACGGGTCAACGTCAACGGCGGCGCGATCGCGCTGGGCCATCCCATCGGGGCCACCGGGGCGATGCTGATCGGCACCGTCCTCGATGAGCTCGAACGACGGGATCTCGCAACGGGTTTGGTGACCATGTGCACCGGTGGCGGAATGGGCACCGCGACCATCGTCGAGCGGGTGTGACGTGCCGGAGACCATCGAGCTGGCGCGGCCGCACGACGGCGTCACCGTGCTGCGCCTCAACCGCCCACAGCGGCTCAACGCCATCGACGAGGCGATGCAAAGCGAATTACGCGGCGCGCTGGCCGAACTCGCCGACGACCCCGCCGCGCGCACCGTCGTGCTGACCGGCGCGGGCCGCGGTTTCTGCGCGGGCATCGACATGCGCGACTTCGGGCCGTCGATGCTGGAGGCCACCGCACCGGCACTGGATCGGATGCGCTTCCAGGAGCGGATGGCCGCGCTGGCCGAAGCCGTTCGCGCGTTACCGCAACCGGTGATTGCCGCGGTCAACGGCCCCTGCGTCGGGGCCGGACTGGCGCTGTGCCTGGCCGCCGACATTCGAATCTGCTCCCGTGCGGCCACCTTCGGCAACGCCGCCATCCTGCTCGGGCTGTCCGGCGCCGAGATGGGTATGAGCTATCACCTGCCGCGCATCGTGGGCACCAGCGTCGCCGCCGACTGGATGCTCACCGGGCGCACGGTGTCGGCCCTCGAAGCGGATCGGCGCGGACTGGTCAGCGAGGTCGTCGAGCCGGACCGGCTCGACGATCGGGCGCTCGAGCTCGCCTCGCTGATCGCCGCTCACTCTCCCCTCGGCGCGCGAATGACCAAGCGCGCCTTGCAGGTCAACACCGACGCCGCGAACCTGACCGCCGCCCTGGAGCTGGAGAACCGCAACCAGGTGATCTCGCACGCCACCGACGAGGCGGCGGCCCGCCGCCAGAAGTGGTCGTCGTGACTGGCCGAACCGCTCCCGCCTGAAGAGAGGACGTCACATGTCGTGGGATTTCTCGACCGACCCCGAGTGGTCTGGCCAACTCAAATGGGTCGAAGACTTCGTGCGCGAGGAATGCGAGCCGATCGACCTGATCGTCAAGGAATCGCATGACCTCAACGATCCGGTGCGCCAGGCGCTCATCCCGCCGCTACAGGAGGTCGTCAAGGAGCGTGGTCTCTGGGCCACTCATCTCGGGCCGCACTTGGGCGGCCCGGGCTACGGACAGGTGAAGCTGGCGCTGCTCAACGAGATACTGGGCCGCTCGGAATGCGCCCCCATCGTGTTCGGCTCCCAGGCCCCCGATTCGGGTAACAGCGAAATCCTCGCGCACTACGGCACACCGGAACTCAAGGCGCGCTACCTCGAGCCGCTGCTGGACAACCGGATCGTCTCCTGCTTCTCGATGACCGAGCCACAGGGCGGGGCGGATCCCAAAGTGTTTCGCACCACCGCGGTGCCCGACGGCGACCACTGGGTCATCAACGGCGAGAAGTGGTTCTCCTCGTTCGCCTCGATGGCGTCGTTCCTCATCGTCATGGCCATGACCGACCCGGATGCGCCGCCCTATCAACGCTATTCGATGTTCGTGGTGCCGGGTGACACCCCAGGCATCAACGTGCTGCGCGACGTGGGGCTGGGCTACCAACCGGTGGGCGGCGGACGGGAGGGTTACGTCCGCTACGACAACGTCCGGGTGCCCGCGGATCACATGCTGGGGCCGCGGGGCGGCGCGTTCGTCGTCGCGCAAACCCGCCTCGGCGGGGGGCGGATTCACCACGCCATGCGCACCGTCGGCCTGGTCCGGCGGATCTTCGACATGATCTGCGAACGCGCGGTGTCCCGGTATACGCAGGGCGAGGTGCTGGCCAACAAACAACTCGTGCAGGAAATGGTCGCCGACTCGTGGATGGAGATCGAGGCTTTTCGGCTGCTCACCCTCCAAACAGCTTGGAAGATCGATCAATTCAACGATTACAAGGCGGTGCGCGCGGACATCTCCGCGGTCAAGGCGATGATGCAGAAGGTGCTGCATGACGTGTCGTCACGCGCGCTGCAATTGCACGGCTCGCTGGGCACCACGCACGAGATGCCGTTCGTGCAGTACCTTGTCGAATCGTTCGTGCTCGGCCTCGCCGACGGGCCGACCGAAGTGCACAAGGTGACGCTGGCCCGGCTGCTGTTGAAGGACCGCGAGCCCTCGCCCGATGTGTTCCCCACCGAACATCTGTTGCGCCTGCGCGCGGCCGCCGAGGCGAAGTTCGCCGACCGGTTGGCGGGTATCCCACGCTAGTCACACCGATTTGGTCACGCCCACGTAGGACAGCACCACGTCGGAGAGGTCGGTCATGCGGGTCAGCACCGCGTAGGAGCGGATGAACGACTGCCCGACGCACCCGTCGATCTTGACGTGGAAGTTGCTGATCATGACCCAGGGATTGGCGCCCTTGAACTGCTTCTTGATCACCGGCACCACGATGACGAGGCCCGGTTTGAGGCCGATGCTCATGACACCGTTGATCGGGGTGGAGACGTAGGGCAGCAGCGGCGGCAGCGTGCCCGTGGTGTCGAAGGTAGGGCTGACGCCCGGGATGATGCCGGCGCCGCCCTCCATGATCACGCCGTTCGACGTGCTCATGTCGATCCCGCACCCGATCTGGTAACCGACCTCGAGCACGCCGTGCGGCTCCTCGGAACCGCGCAGCGACCCGACGAAAATGCCGCTGGCCATGTACTCCCGCGACGCCACCGACGTGGTCAGCGGCGGCACCGGGATCTGCGTCTCGTCCTTCGCGCCCAGACCCAGGGTCCAGCCGTCGGGGGTGTTCAGGGTGACCGGCGGGTTCGACGGCACCGCGCCGCCCGCCGGTGGTGCCGGGGCCGCCGCGCCGGCCGGCTCGACCTCGGGCTCGGCGCCCGTGGCGGGCGCGGTCATCAGGGCGAGCGTGACGCAGGCGGCGGCCACCAGGACGCGACGAGCGACGACGGCGATCGGCCTCACGGACGACAACGTACGCAGCCTCCTCGCCCGGTCTCGGAATTTGCTGGCCGCCCGTTCGAAGATGTTGTGCCTTCGTGACTCTTATGCGACGTGGGCGGCGCGGGTAGAATCGGCCTCCAGCTCAGCACGGCGACAAAGGGGGCCGCGATGGCATTTCGCAGGCGCGCCGGTGTGCTGCTCGCGGGTTCGCTGACGGCCGCGGCGTTGACGTGTGGTGCCGGCACGGCGCTGGCCTCGCCCGACCCCGGCCAGCCGCCCGACCTGCCCTCGATCGACGAATGGCAGATCCAGTTCCCGACGACGATGACGAACCCCCTCGAAGACGCGGTCGGCTCCTCGGGCGACTGGGGTGGCGTCGGGATGTATTGCGAGAACCTGCACGCGAATTGCGGCTGACCGCCGCGTCAGTCCAGCGACGCCCGCGCCCGCTTGAGCAAACCGGGCAGCGTCGCCGCCATGCCTTCCAACGCGGCGTTCGGCGCGCTTCGCCGCCGATTGTGTTTGACGATCAGCGACCAGGTGGCCGCGGACTTGAAACAGGCCAGCGCCTCGAACCAGCCCAGGTCGGAGACTTCGGCGCCCACCTCGGTGCGGTAGAGCGCGACGAGGTCGGCCAGAGCCGGGACGGCGGCCGCCGAGGCGGGAACGCGCCGGTAGGTTTGCGGGTCGCAGTTGATCAGGAACCAGCCGACGTCGATCCGCGGGTCGCCGACCGACCAAATCTCCCAATCGATGACGGCGTTCACCGCGGCGCCGCAGGCCAGCAGGTTGCCGAGCCGAAAGTCGCCGTGCACCACGCTGGCCCGCATGGGCACCGGGGCGCACCGCGCGAGCGCGTCACGCACGTCCTGCCAACCGGGCACCAGCGCGGGGTCGACGGTCTGCAGCGTGTCGGACCACCGCCGCACCTCGGCGATCGGGTCGACGACCGCTTCGTCGCCCAGGCCCAACCGCTCGGGGGGCAGGCGGTGCAGCGCGGCCATGACCCGGCACGCGGCGCGATACCGCTCGTAGACGTCTGGCGTCGCCGGGAAGCCGTCGAACAGCGGTTCCACGCAGTCGCCGGCGACGCGCGACATCACGAACAGCGGCGGCACCCCGGGCGGATTCCCGGGGTCTTCGTGTAGCACCTCGGGGACCGGGACTCCGCTCCCGGCAAGGGCTCTCATAACGCCTGCCTGGCGCAGCACGTCGCGGTGGGCCACCGGCGCGACGCCGGGCGGCGCGACCTTGATCACCACCGGCCGGCCACGCAGGGCGCCGGCGAAGGTGAGGCTGGAGGCTCCCCCGGACAGCGTCGTGACGTCGCCGACACCGGCGCCGCCGAGCCGCCGCCGCAACGCGTCGAGGTCGAGCTCGGCCCTCACGGCGCGGGGACCGGCCAACCGACCTCGGCCAGGAAGGACTGGGTGTGGGCGATGCGCCCGGTCAGCGTCTTGGGGTCGCCGGTGCACAACCGCAACGCGGTCTCGGTGATCAGGGCGATGTCTTCGGTGTCGGTCTTCGCCAGATCCAGCGTGCCGGCACCGGGGGTCGCCACCGGGTTGGTCGGCGCAGCGGCGTTGACCGCGATGCCGTCGTCGTACAGTTCGGCCGCAAGGCTTTTCGTCAGCCGGTTCAACGCCGCCTTCGCCGTGCCGTAGACGCCGAAGCCCGCGACGCGGTCGAAGTCGCTGAACGGCGGTCCGGCGGGCAGCTCGCCGCCCACCGAGGTCAGGTTCAGGATCCAGCCCCGGCCGCGCTCCCGCATGGCGGGGATCGCCAGTTGACTCAGGTGCAGGGGACCTACGAGGTGCATCTCCAGCATCAGCCGGACCCGTCGTTCCGGAAAGCTGTCGAGGGGCCGCAGGAAGGTCACCGCCGCGTTGTTGACGAGGATGTCCGGGGCACCGACCGCGTCGACGACGGCCGCGAACAGCCGCTCGCGTTCCTCGGCAGCCGAGAGGTCCGCCGGCACCGCGATGGCTTTTCCGCCGGCGGCCACGATCTCGTCGCGGGTCTGGCTCAGCGATCCCTGATACTTCGGGTCCGGGTCCGCCGTGCGAGCGGTCAACGCGACGGTGGCGCCGCGCTCGGCCAGCCGCACGGCGATCGCCTTGCCCAGTCCTCGACTACTGCCGGTGACCAGGGCCACCTTGCCGTCGCAGCGTTCCGCGCCCACGGTCGACCTCCACACTCCACACGGTGAAAATGGCTTCTCCATACCAGAGAATGCCATTTTCACCGTCGCGGCGGAAGCGTCAGGCTGACGCCGGGCGGCGCCGGGCGAGCACGGCGTCGGCCGAGTACCGGCCGGCGCCCAGGAACACCAGCAGGAAGAACGCGAAGCAGAACAGGATCGCCAGCGCGCCGCCGTTGCCCGCGGGCGGATCGGAGACGGGCCACAGCGCCTTGGGCTGATGCATCCAGAAGTAGGCGACCGCCATCTCCCCCGAGGCCAGGAAGGCGGTCGCGCGGGTGAACAGCCCGGCGGCGATGAGTAAGCCCGCGACCAGTTCGATCAACCCGGCGTACCAGCCGGGCCAGGAGCCCGCCGCGACGGGAACCGGTGAAGGTACCGGCCAGCCGAACAGGCTTCTCGAGCCGTAGGCGGCGAACAGCAGCCCGTAGACCACGCGGAACAGACTCAGCACGGCCGGCGCATAGCCGGCGAGGCGGTCGTCGAGGCGACCGTGGGAAGCGTCATTCACAGTGCCGAGGTTACGGTCGCGGCGCACGCCGGCGGCGCAGGCATCGTCGGGTACACATACATATTCGGTGTGCACGCGAGGAGGCGTCGTGACGTATCTGCTCTTGTTGGGCGCGATCTTCGCTGAGGTCGGCGCGACCAGCCTGCTCAAAAGCACGGAGGGCTTCAGCCGGCCGTGGCCCACCGTCGGGTGTCTGGTCGGCTATGCCGCCTCGTTCGCGCTCCTCGCGGTGTGCATCTCGCGGGGCATGCAGACCGACGTCGCGTATGCGCTGTGGTCTGCG
>NZ_LZKC01000178.1:0-3603 GCF_001672685.1 Mycobacterium sp. E2462 | reverse complement strand
GTGCACCGGGCGCTGGGCACCCACCCGGGCGGCATCCACGTCGAGATCACCGGCGAGGACGTCACCGAATGCCTCGGTGGCGCACAGGACATCTCGGACGTGGACCTGGCTGGACGCTACGAGACGGCGTGCGACCCGCGGCTGAACACCCAGCAGTCGCTGGAATTGGCCTTCCTGGTCGCCGAGATGCTGCGCGACTGAGGCGAGCCGCTAGAGCAGCCCGTCGAGGTTGCTGCCGACCGTCCACGCCGCCGTCGCGACCAGCCCCGTCAGCGCCAGCACCACCGCGATCCACACCAGCACCATGCGGCGGTTGTGCTGGCGCGCCAACACGAACTCGCTGATCGGGATGCCGGCGAATTCGCCTGTCAGCGGCTCGTATTCGTCCTCGTAGGCGTCATAGGGCTCGTCGTCCGATTCGGCGTATTCGTCGTCCGGTTCGGCCGCGACGGGGTGGTGCGGCCCGGTCCAGTCCTGCGGGCCACGCGTCAGCTGGCGGGTCGGATGGCGAACCGGCGGGCCGGGCGCGCGCTGGCCCGGCCTGCTGCGCGACAACGCCGCCGAGCGGTGCTGCGCGGAGTTGCGCGGCGCGGGCACCCGGAAGGGCGGCAGCCCGAGTTCGTCGGCGATCGCGTCGAGGGCGGCGCGCATCTCGGCGGCGTCGGCATACCGGTCGGCCGGATCGCGGGCGGTCGCCCGCCCCACTAACTCGTCGAACTGCGCGGGCACGCCGTCGATCACCGCGCTGGGCGGCGGCACGTCGGTGTCCAGGCGCTGGTAGGCGACCGACAGCGGGGAGTCCCCGGTGAAGGGGGTGCGTCCGGTCAGCAGCTCGTAGGCGACCACCCCCAGCGCGTAGACGTCGCTGCGCGGGCTGGCGTCGCCGTCGCGGACCTGCTCGGGCGACAGGTAGGCCGCGGTGCCCAGGATGACGCTGGTCGACGTGATGCCGGCCGCCGCGACGGCGCGCACCAGCCCGAAGTCCGCGATCTTGATCTCCCCGTCGTCGGAGATCAGCACGTTCTCGGGCTTGACGTCGCGGTGGACCAAGCCGGCCCGATGCGCGGCGGCCAGCCCGCCCAGCACCGGGCGCAGCACCGCCGCGACGGCGTACGGCGGCATCGGCCCGCGCTCGACCAGCAGCTCGCGCAGCGTGCCGCCCTCGACGAGTTCCATGACCAGGAACGGGTGCCGGGCGTCCAAGCCCTGGTCGTACACCGCGACCAGCCCGGGGTCCTTCAGCCGGGCGACGGCGCGCGCCTCCCGTTGGAAGCGGGTCAGGAACTGCTCGTCGCCGGCGTAGCGGGCGTCCATCACCTTGACCGCGACGGGGCGGTCCAGCCGGGTGTCGACGCCGCGGTAAACCGTCGAGGTGCCGCCGCTGGCGATCCTCGACTGCACCAGGTAGCGGCCGTCGAGCAGGGCGCCCTCCACGGGATCCCTCGCAGCCGATCCGGTCACCGGGCCATCGTAGGTGGGCTACCGCGATGCCGGTGCCGCGCCGGGCGCGCACACCCCGCGAACAGGGCGCGAATGGGGTAGGAGAACGCGAGGTCAAGGCGTGCCGCCGGGCATACACTGGCGCCGTGAGCAGTATTCCTGCCGGCGAGGACGTCCTGGATCCCGAAGAACCCACCTATGACCTGCCGCGGGTGGCCGAGCTGTTGCACGTGTCGGTCAGCAAAGTGCAGCAGCAGCTGCGGGAGGGGCACCTGGTGGCGGTGCGGCGCGCCGACGGCCTGGTCGTCCCGCAGGTGTTCTTCACCAAGTCCGGCGAGGTGGTCAAGAGCCTGCCGGGGTTGCTGACGATCCTGCACGACGGCGGGTACCAGGACACGGAGATCGTGCGCTGGTTGTTCACCCCCGACCCGTCGCTGACGGTGACGCGTGACGGCAGCCGCGACGCGCTCAGCAACGCCCGGCCCGTCGACGCCCTGCACGCCCACCAGGCCCGCGAGGTGCTGCGCCGGGCCCAGGCGATGGCGTACTGAGCGGGTCTACCGAGCGTCCGCCGGCGCCGCCGGCCGGGGCGCGCGGTGCAGGCTGTACCACGCGACCAGCGCGGCGGCCGTGGCCAGCGTGAAGTGCAGCCACGAGTACATGCCATGGGAGCCGTCGGGCTTGAAGATCACCATCACCCACGTCGACGCGCCGGCGATCAGCGCGACCGCACGCCGCGACTGGGCCAACGGCGCCACGATGGCCAGCGGCCAGGAGTAATACCAGGGCAGCGCGGCCGGCACGAACAGCACCACGACCAGCATCGACCACGCGATGCCCAGCAGCGCCGCCCGGTCGTCGCGGCGGAACCGCCACCACAGCAGCGGCAGCGCCACCGCGATGACGGCGATGCCGACGAAGCGGGTGATGCGCAGCAGCGGATAGAAGTTCACCGGGAAGAACCCGCTGCCCAGCGCGTGCACCAGGTTGGCGGCCGCGGTGGGCACCGTCAGCCAGTTGATGATCTTCACCGAACCGGCCAGGGCGGTAAGCCAGCCGAAGCCCACCCCGGCCACCGCCGACAGGACCGCGAACACGGCCGCGAAGATCAGCAACGACGCGGCGGTCGCGGTGAGGAAGGCCCGGGCGGGTCGGTAGCCCCGCTGCTCGCGCAGGTGCCGCAGCCACACCCACACCAGGAAGGGAAGCGCGATGCCGGCGGTGGCCTTCACGGCGATGGCGACGGTGAGCAGCGTCGTGCCCGCGACGTGGCGGCCGGCGAGCACCAGCGTGATCCCGGCGACCATCAGCCCGACCATGAGCATCTCGTTGTGCACCCCGCCCATCAGGTGGATGAGCACCAGCGGGTTGAGCGCGCAGATCCACAGCGCCGTCGGGCCGTCCGCGCCCAGCTGGCGGGCCAGGCGCGGCGCCGCCCAGACGAGCAGCATCAGGCCCGGCAGCATGCACAGCCGCAGCAGCAGGGTGCCAGCCACCATGTTGTTGCCGACCACCACGGTGACCAACTTGGCGATCAGGATGAACGCCGGGCCGTAGGGGGCGGTCGTGATACTCCAGATCGGGCTGACGTTGTCCAGCAACACGTTCGGGTTGGCCACCGGCCCGACGGCGTACGGGTCGAAGCCGTCGCGCAGCAACGCCCCTTGGGCCAGGTAGGAATAGGTGTCCCGGCTGAACACGGGCACCGACACCAGCAGCGGCGCCAGCCAGCAGCCGGCGGTGGCCTTCATGGCGAATTCCGACACCGCGCCGTCGAGCACCCGCCGGCCCAACGCCAGCCACGCGATCAGCATCAGGCTGACGCCGATCCACAGCACGATCGAGGACAGCACCAGGCCGTGGCCGAAGCGGGTCCACGACAGGTGCAGCGATTCGAGCAGCGGGTCGTGCTGGCGCGTGCTGCCCGCCCCGAGCCCGCCGAGCGTGATCAGCACCGACCCGAGCATCCCCAACTTCGCCGGCCGCGACTCGGCGCCCGCGGCGAAGGACCGCAGCCGCGCAAGCCATTGCGCGCGTGGGGTTTCGGCGCCAGCCGAATCGGCGGCGGGGCTGTGTGTCGGCGTGGTGCTCACGCGGACCGGTCCGTGGCCATCGCGGCCAGCTGGGACAGCCCCGCCTTGGCTGCGCTGTCGATGGGCGCGG
>NZ_LZKC01000177.1:0-7151 GCF_001672685.1 Mycobacterium sp. E2462 | reverse complement strand
GAGTACATCGTGCAGGCCGGGCAATTGGAATTGGTCGCGAATCCGGTCCAGTTCGACGTCGCGGCGCCGCAGACCGGACCCGCGCCCGGCTTCGCCGAGCAGACCGACGAACTCTTGCTGGAGCTCGGGTTCGACTGGGATCGCATCATCGAGCTCAAGACGGCCGGCGCCGTCACCTGATTCCGGAGCCCTCAGCGATGTTTCAGCCCACCAACGGAGGTGCCGGTCTGCGGCCGGACACGACGTTGACTGCTTGTCCGATAACGGTTCTGCGTTTTTCGCACGGGCCTGACGTGACATGAGTCATAATCGCCGGACGCTTCAAGACGTGGAGCCCCTCGTTGCGAAGCGCCGACTCACGCGACGAAACGGAGGCACTGCGTGAGGCTGGGAGCGGTCCTCGAGCCGAGGCATGACGCCGGAGATGGCTGCCCGCTTGGGTTTTCGCGGACGGTTCACTCGCGTCGGTTTCGCGGCTTGCAGTGGAATGTACCGCAGGAGATGCGCAGCAACAAGACTATCGGTCTCGAAACGGGGAGGTTCTGAGAACGATGGCGGATAAGCGCGGCGACCGCTGGTCGGCTGGGCTGCCACAGCTACGGCTCAAATGGGACCTGTCGGGGCCCATGCAGGCCGTCGGCGCACTGTTCGCGATGTCGGCCGACGCCGTCAAGTTCCTGTTTCGCCGGCCCTTTCAGTGGCGGGAGTTCCTCGAGCAATCCTGGTTCGTCGCGCGGGTGTCGCTGGCTCCCACGTTGCTGGTGGCGATCCCGTTCACCGTCCTGGTCAGCTTCACGCTCAACATCTTGCTGCGCGAGCTCGGGGCGGCGGACCTGTCCGGCGCGGGCGCCGCGTTCGGCGCGGTCACCCAGCTCGGACCCCTGGTGACGGTCCTGATCGTCGCGGGCGCCGGCGCCACGGCCATGTGCGCGGATCTCGGGTCCCGAACGATCCGCGAGGAGATCCAGGCCATGGAGGTGCTGGGCATCAACCCGATCCAACGGCTGGTCACCCCGCGGATGCTGGCGTCGGGCCTGGTCGCCCTCCTGCTCAACAGCCTCGTCGTGATCATCGGTGTCCTTGGCGGATACGTCTTTTCGGTGTTCGTGCAAGACGTCAACCCCGGTGCCTTCGCGGCGGGCATCACCTTGCTCACCGGGGTGCCTGAAGTCATCATCTCGTGCATCAAGGCGGCGCTGTTCGGCCTCATCGCCGGCCTGGTCGCCTGTTACCGCGGCCTGTCGATCAGCGGCGGGGGCGCCAAGGCCGTCGGGAACGCGGTCAACGAGACCGTGGTCTACGCCTTCATGTCCCTGTTCGTCGTCAACGTGGTCGTCACCGCGATCGGCATCAAGATGACGGCGAAGTAGGCACGACATGGCGCTGCGGGCCGTTTACCCACGATTGAGCCGTCAGTTCGAGAGGCCGGTGGCCTTGCTCGGCCGGATCGGCGACCACACGCTGTTCTACGGCAAGGCCCTGGCCGGGGTGCCCTTCGCGGCCACCCACTACACGCGCGAAGTGATCAGGTTGGTCGCCGAGATCAGCATGGGCGCAGGCACATTGGCGATGATCGGCGGCACCGTCGTCATCGTCGGCTTTCTGACCCTCGCGGCCGGCGGCACCCTGGCCATCCAGGGGTACACGTCGCTGGGCAACATCGGCATCGAAGCGCTCACGGGCTTCCTGGCGGCGTTCATCAACGTGCGCATCGCGGCACCGGTGGTCGCCGGGATCGGCCTGGCGGCGACCTTCGGCGCTGGCGTGACCGCGCAGCTGGGCGCCATGCGGATCAACGAGGAAGTGGATGCGTTGGAAAGCATGGCCATTCGGCCGGTCGCCTACCTGGTGAGCACCAGGATCTTGGCGGGCATGCTGGCCATCACGCCGCTCTACAGCATCGCCGTGATCCTGTCCTTCCTGGCCAGTCAGTTCACCACGACCTTCCTGCTCGGCCAGTCGCAGGGCCTGTACCAGCACTACTTCAACACGTTCCTGAACCCGATCGACCTGTTGTGGTCGTTCCTGCAGGCGATCCTGATGGCGCTCACCATCCTGCTGATCCACACCTATTACGGCTATTTCGCGTCGGGCGGGCCGGCCGGTGTCGGCAATGCGACCGGTAACGCCGTGCGCACCTCGCTGATCGTCGTGGTGTCGGTGACGCTGCTGGTCTCGCTTTCTATCTACGGTTCCAACGGCAATTTCAACCTGTCCGGTTAGGCAGAGGAGGTGATGCGACAGTGACGCAGAATGTGCCGGCGGGGCGCGGTGCGGTTGGCGGGCGACACCCGCGCGCCGGCCACGCCCGCCCGGCGGTCGGCCGCAACTACCTGCCGCCCCTGCTCGGGCTGGCCACCGTGGTCATCATCTGCCTGGTGTTCGCCGTGGCGGTGGGCCTGTTCCAGGGCTCGTTCACCTCGACGGTGCCGGTGACCGTGATCTCCGAACGCGCCGGCCTGGTGATGAATTCCGACGCCAAGGTCAAGATGCGCGGGGTGCAGGTGGGCAAGGTCGCCTCGATCGAACCGCTGCCCGACGGCCAGGCGGCCATCCACCTGGCGATGGACCCGTCGCAGCTGCACTTCATTCCCAGCAACGTGCTCGTCAACATCGCGTCCTCGACGGTCTTCGGCGCGAAATCGGTCCTGCTGGTCGAGCCGGCTTCGCCCGCGGCCCAGCGCTTACACGGTGGCCAGACCCTGCAGGGCAAGCACGTCATGGTCGAAATCAATACCGTGTTCCAGCAATTGGTTTCGGTGCTTTCCCACATCGATCCGCCGAAGCTCAACGAGTCGTTGGGCGCGCTGGCGCAGGCGTTCAGCGGGCGCGGTCCGCAGCTGGGTCAGTCGCTGAGCGACCTGGATTCGTTCCTCGCCCGGCTCGAGCCGAGCCTGCCCGCCTTCCGCCACGATTTCTCGGTGCTGCCGGCGGTGTCCAACGCCTACGCCGACGCGGCTCCGGATCTGATGAAGACGGCCTCGAACGCGACCCGGATCAGCAAGACGCTCGTCGACGAGCAGCACAACCTGGACGCGTTGCTCATCAGCGCCATCGGCTTGGCGGACATCGGCAACGACGTGTTGTCGACCAACCGGGAGCCGCTCACGAACGTGTTGCACCTGCTGGCGCCGACCACCGATCTGCTCAACGAGTACCACGAGGCGCTCAATTGCAGTTTCGGTGGCCTGGTGCAGATTTCGCACGGCGCACCGCTGTCCGAACCGAGCATCAACATCTCGGCGAGCCTCGTGTGGGGCGCCGAACGGTACCGGTACCCGACGAACCTGCCCAAGGTGGCGGCGACCGGCGGCCCGCGCTGCGTGGGCCTGCCGAAGCTGCCGTTCAACACCAACCCGCCGCAATTGATCACCGACATCGGCGCCGACCCGGTGGGGTACGGCAACCCGCAGCTGCTGATCAACTCCGATCTGCTCAAGCAGCTGCTGTACGGGCCGATCGCCGGGCCGCCGCGCAACCCCGCACAGATTGGCCAACCCGGATGAGAACGCGCGCTACGCTGGTCAAGTTCACGATCTTCGCGGTCGTGATGGCGCTGCTGACCGCCTTCCTGTTCTTCATCTTCGGCCAGTACCGGACCGGCTCCACGACCGGATACTCGGCGGTGTTCACCGACGTGTCGCGTCTCAAGCCGGGGCAGTCGGTGCGGGTCGCCGGGATCCGCGTGGGCACGGTCGACAGCGTTGCCCTGCAGCCGGACAAGAAGGTCGTGGTCAAGTTCGACGCCGACCGCAACGTCGTCCTCACCGAAGGCACCCGGGCGGCGGTCCGCTACCTCAACCTGGTGGGTGACCGCTACCTCGAGCTCGTCGACGGTCCCGGATCGACCAAGCAGCTGCCGGACGGCGGCCAGATTCCGGTCAACCGGACCGCGCCGGCGCTGGACCTCGACCTGCTGCTCGGCGGGCTGAAACCCGTCACGCAGGGCCTGAACGCGCGCGACGTCAACGCGCTGACCTCGGGGCTGTTGCAGGTCTTCCAGGGGCAGGGCGGAACCCTCGACTCGCTGTTCGCCAAGACGACGTCGTTCTCGAATGCGCTGGCGGACAACGACCAAACGGTGCAGCAGCTGATCGACAACCTCAACGTCGTCATCGGTACGGTGGCCAAGGACGGCAAGCAGTTCTCCGGCGCCATCGATCGCCTCGAGCAGCTGGTCAGCGGACTCTCGGACGACCGCGACACCATCGGGACCGCCATCGACGCGCTGGACAAGGGGACCGCCTCGCTCGCGGATCTGTTGGCCAACGCGCGTCCGCCGCTGGCGGGCACGGTGGCCCAGTTGAATCGGCTGGCGCCGATACTCGACAACGACAGGGACCGCCTCGACACCGCGATCGGCAAGGCGCCGAAGAACTATCGCAAGCTGGTGCGGCTCGGCGTCAACGGCGCCACCATCCCGTATTACCTGTGCCAGCTCTCGATCCGCGGCACGGACCTTGCGGGTAAGACCGTGAGGGCCAACCTCTTCCGGTCCGACGCGGGAAGGTGCACGGAACCGTAATGCTCAAGTATCGGGGAGCTCACCTCGTCAAGCCCGGACTGATCGGCGTGGTCCTGGCGGTGCTGGTCATCCTGGTCGGCCTGTCGCCCGACCGGTTCATCACGTGGGCGACGATGGTCAGATATCAGGCGCTGTTCACGGAGGCCGGGGGCTTGGCGACCGGAAATCCGGTCACCGTGTCGGGGATCAAGGTCGGCTCGGTATCGGACGTCAAGCTCAGTCACGGTGACGCGCTGGTGACCTTCGCGATGAAGGGCAACATCCTGCTCGGGTCCGAGACGTCGGCGCACATCCGCACCGGGACGCTGCTGGGTGAGCGGACGTTGACGGTGGAGTCCGCCGGCAGCGGCACGCTGCATCCGATGGCGCTCATCCCGGTGTCGCGGACGTCGTCGCCCTACTCGCTGACCGAGGCGGTGTCCGATCTGACGAGCGACACCGCGGGAACCAACACCGAGGCGCTGAACCAGTCGTTGGACACGGTCTCGGCGACGCTGGACCGGATCGCGCCCCAGATGGGGCCGGCCTTCGACGCGCTGACCCGGCTGTCGCGAACCCTCAACAGCCGCAACAAGAATCTGAGTGAGCTGTTCAAGAGCGCCGGGGATGTCACCGGAATCCTCTCCGAACGCAGCCAGCAGGTCAACAAGCTGATCCTCAACTCCGACTCTCTGCTGCAGGTCCTGGTGGCGCGGCGACAGGAGATCGTGGACCTGCTGGCCAACACGTCGGCGGTGGCCAAACAGCTGACGGGGTTGGTGCACGACAACGAAAGCACACTGGCGCCCACGCTGGAGCGGCTGAACAGGGTGACCGCGGTGCTGGAGAAAAACCGCGACAACATCGGCAAGGCGCTGCCGGGGCTCGCCAAGTTCCAGATCACGGTGGGTGAGGGCATCTCGAGCATGTATGCCTACTCGGCGTTCGTCCCGAACCTGCTCATCCCGCAGCTCTTTCAGCCGGTCATCGACTACCTCTGGGGATTCCGGAACTTCGATACCGCCCGCGGCCCCGGCACCCCGTCGCCGCTGCCCCGGTCGCTGATTCCCTGGCCGTACAACGGCATTCCGCTCTGCCCGGGCTGCACGCTGGGCGGCAGGGTCGGAGGGTCGCAATGATCGCGCGTATTCCGCGGGGCCGGCTGACGGCGGTCGCGGCGGTGGTTCTGGTCGGACTGCTGGTGGCCGGCGCCGCCGTGGTCGTTCGCAACACGTTCTTCGGCCCGCGCACCATCACCGCCTACTTCACCACCGCGACCGCGATCTATCCCCACGACGAGGTCCGGGTCTCGGGGGTCAAGGTCGGCAGCATCAAATCGATCCAGCCGCAAGGCACTCGGACCCAGATGACGCTGCAGATCGACCGCGACGTGCCCATTCCGGCGGACGCCAAGGCGGTCATCGTCGCGCCTAACCTGGTGGCTTCGCGCTACGTCCAACTCGCGCCGGCCTACCGCGACAGCGGCCCGGTGATGCGCGACGGCGCGGTTATCGGAGTCGAGCGCACCGCGGTGCCGGTCGAGTGGGACGAGGTCAAAGCCCAATTGATGCGGCTGGCAACGGATCTGGGGCCCAAGAGCGGGGTGTCGGGCACCTCCGTGGGCCACTTCATCGACAGCGCCGCAGACGCGCTCGACGGTAACGGCGAGAAGCTGCGCCAGACGCTCGGTCAACTGTCCGGCGTCGCACGGATTCTCGCCAACGGCAGCGGCAATATCGTCGACATCATCAAGAACCTGCAGACCTTCGTCGCAGCGCTGCGCGACAGCAACGTCCAGATCGTCCACTTCAACGAGCGCCTGGCCACACTCACCAGCGTGGTGAACGACAGCAAGTCCGACCTGGACGCGGCGCTGACCGATTTGTCGACGGCGGTCGGTGAGGTGCAGCGCTTCATCGCCGGCACCCGCAACCAGACCAGCGAGCAGATCGGCCGGCTGGCCAACGTCACGCAGAACCTGGTCGACCACCACATGGCGCTGGAGAACATCCTGCACGCCGCGCCCAACGCGCTCGGGAACTTCTTCAACGACTACAACGCCGACACGGGAACCATCGTGGGCGGGTTCGGCCTGATGAACGCGTCGAATCCCACTTGGGGAGGCCAACTTCTGCTGGCCGTGCCCGGCTGCACCCAGATCGGCGCCGTCGGGAACGTCACCGCCGTTGAATCGGGCAAGCTGTGCTCGCTGTTCATCGGTCCGGGGCTGCGGCTGCTCAACTTCAACAACTCGCCCCTGCCGCTCAACATCTTCCTGCAGAAGTCGATGGACCCATCGAAGATCCTCTACACCGAACCGCGGTTGGCGCCCGGCGGCGAAGGCCCGAAGCCGTCCGCGCCCGAAATCCCGCCCGCCGTGTCGGCCTACACCGGACTGCCCGGCGACCCGGTGGGGCCGCCGGGGGCGGTGCCGCCCGCACCCATTCCCGGTGCGGCGATGCCGTTGCCGCCCCCGCCGTCCACGCCCATGCCACCGCCACCACCGGCCCCGGGCGTGTCCGGCATGCTGTTGCCAAACGAAGGGCCGCAGCAATGATCGCCCGGCGGGTGTTCGCCATGGGTTGTTGCGTGGCGGTGGCGGCGACGGGGTGTGCGTTCCATGGCCTGAACTCCCTGCCGCTGCCCG
>NZ_LZKC01000176.1:0-21730 GCF_001672685.1 Mycobacterium sp. E2462 | reverse complement strand
GCAACGCGGCGGCGATCATCTTCTTGGGCGTGCGCTGGGCGTAATCACGCGGCTGCGGGCCGTGCACCACGCCACCACCGGTGAACTGCGGGGCCCGCGTCGAACCCTGACGGGCGCGACCGGTTCCCTTTTGCCGGTAGGGCTTACGGCCACCACCGCTGACGTCGCCACGCGTCTTGGTGGCGTGCGTGCCCTGGCGCGCGGCCGCCCGCTGGGCGGTCACCACCTGGTGCATCAGCGCGATATTGGCCGGGGCGTCGAACAATTCGGCCGGCAGCTCGATGGAGCCGTCGGTCTTGCCGTCCGGCGTCTTCACGTCAATTTTGAGAGCCATTACTTCTCACCTCGTTTGACCGCGCTGCGGACCACCACGAGTCCACCGGTGCGGCCGGGGACCGCGCCCTTGATGAGCAGCACGCCGTTCTCGGGATCAACCTTGTGCACCACCAGGTTCTGAACCGTCACCCGGTCGTTGCCCATCCGGCCGGCCATCCGCGTGCCCTTGAACACGCGGGCCGGGGTGGCACAGCCACCGATGGAGCCGGGACGACGGTGCACCGCCTGGGCGCCGTGGCTGGCGCCCTGACCGCGGAAGCCGTGCCGCTTCATGGTGCCGGCGAAGCCCTTGCCCTTGGACGTGCCGGTGACGTCGACGTAGGCGCCGTCGGCGAAGATCTCCGCCGTCAGCTCCTGGCCGACCTCGTACTCGGCGGCCGCCTCGGGGTTCTCCAGGCGCAGCTCGGCCAGGAAGCGACGCGGGTTGACGCCCGCGGCGGCGTACTGACCGGTGACCGGCTTGTTGACCTTGCGGGGGCTGATCTCGCCGTAGGCGAGCTGCACGGCGCTGTAGCCGTCGCGCTCGGGGGTGCGGATCCGGGTCACCACGTTGGGTCCGGCCTTGACCACCGTCACCGGGACGACCCTGTTGTTCTCGTCGAACACCTGCGTCATGCCCAGCTTGGTACCCAGAATGCCTTTTCTTGCCATGAGTATCTGGATCTCCTACTGGATGTTGACGTCGACACTGGCCGGAAGGTCGATGCGCATCAGCGCGTCGACGGTCTTCGGCGTCGGGTCGAGGATGTCGATCAGCCGCTTGTGCGTACGCATCTCGAAGTGCTCGCGCGAGTCCTTGTACTTGTGCGGCGAGCGGATGACGCAGTACACGTTCTTCTCGGTCGGCAGCGGCACCGGACCTACGACACTGGCACCCGTTCGGACGACGGTCTCGACGATCTTGCGCGCCGACGCGTCGATAGCCTCATGGTCGTAGGCCTTGAGCCTGATGCGGATCTTTTGTCCCGCCACGCTTCTCCTACCCTCACTCCACTTGATGTCCGTTTCCGGACCTGGTGCCACCGGCCCGCGATCGAATCGGCCCGCTGTCGGGCCGTTCGAGCGTCGCGCCGGATACTGCGCCGCTGTTTACCTGTCGTGGTCCACCGGCCCCCGCGGTCGGGTGTGTCACCCTCACGCAGCCTCATCCCCGACCGAAATGTGTCGCGCTCAAGGATGTGACCGGACGCGCCCGTGTGGGCGCTGGTCGTATGCCCGGCCAGGCGCAAACCTCGCCCAAGGCAACCCGAACAGTATGCCCTAGATCAGGGCCCGATCAAAATCTCGCTGCCACGGGCTTCCGGGGCCTCAGGCGCCCGCGGATTCCACCCCCGCCGCGCCCGCCCGAGCGGCCGCCCGCTGGACATAGAGGAAGCCGTCGACCGACGCGAGCGCGCACTCCCGATAGTCGAAATCCGGCAACGTCGACAGCCGGCCCAGCACCAGCGGTCCGATCAGCAGGGCGATCGCCCGCGACCGGTCGACCTCCCCCAGCTCGGCCGCGTCGGGACTGTCGAAGATGGCGTCGAAGGGTGCCGCGTACTGCTGGGCGATGCGTTCGCGCAGCGTCGTGATCGCCGAGCTGTCGGCGGCGCTGTGTTGCGGTTCGGGAATCCCGTCCAGGTCTCGGCCCAGCGCCAGCCACGACATCGCCGTCATGACGGCGGGCGCCTGGGCGACCGCCTCGGCCTGCGCGAGCACCACCGCGACCAGCCGGTCGCGCAGCGAACCGGCCGCCGGCGGGGTCGGCGACGGCGGGATCAGGCTGTTGAAGGCCGCTGCCAGCAGGTCGTTGCCGCTGGGAAAGTGCCGGTACAGGGTCGCGCGGGCGACGTTGGCCGTGCGCGTCACCGCGTCGACGGTCACCGCGCTCGGGCCGCCCGTGCGCAGCAACGCGACGGCGGCTTCCAGCAAACGCGCCTGCGAGCGCGCTGGCCGCGGATCGGTGGTCCCGCCGGTAGTCGTTTCGCACCTCCGCGTTTGAAAACGAGACTGTCGGTCTACCTACAAGACTTATGGTCTCGAAACTTCGCACGCCCCGAGGAGGCGCACCTCATGGTCGAAACCCTTGCCCGGCCCGACCAGCGTACTGACGGAATCGGTCTGGGCGGTAGCCCCCGGGCGCGCGCCTGGACCCTGACCGTCGCCTGCATGGGCGTCGCCCTCGTCGTCGCGTCGATGACGGCGCTGAACACCGCGCTCGGCGACCTCGCGGTGGCCACCTCGGCCACCCAGACGCAGCTCACCTGGATCGTCGACGGGTACACGCTGGCCCTTGCTTGCCTGCTGTTGCCCGCCGGCGCCATCGGCGACCGTTACGGGCGGCGGGGCGCACTGCTTTCGGGGCTGGTGGTGTTCGCGCTCGGCTCCGCGGCGCCGGCGGTGCTGCACGATCCCGACCAGATCATCGCCGGCCGGGCGGTGGCGGGGGCCGGCGCCGCATTCGTGATGCCGGCCACGCTGTCGCTGCTGACCGTGGCGTACCCGAAGGAGGACCGCATCAAGGCCGTCGGCATCTGGGCCGGCACCGCCGGCTCCGGCGGGGTGCTGGGCATGCTCGGGTCGGGCCTGCTGCTGCGGTTCTGCGACTGGCACGCCATCTTCTGGGCGCTCGGCGCCGCGGGCCTGCTCATCTTCGCCCTCGGGTGCACCGTGGCGTCGTCGCGGGAGACCGACGCCCCGCGGGTCGACTGGCTCGGCGCGGTGCTCATCGGCTCGGCGGTAGCGATCGCGGTGTTCGCGATCTTGGAGGCGCCCTCGCGGGGCTGGGCCGACGCCCTGGTGTGGGGCGGACTGGTCGCCGGGGCCGTCATCACCGTCGCATTCGGCGTGGTCGAATTCCGCCGCCCGCAACCGCTTTTGGACGTGCGGCTGTTCAGCGACCCGAACTTCGCCACCGGCGTCGCGGCCATCGTCGTGCTGTTCGGCGCCACTTTCGGGTTCTTCTACCTCGGCATGCAGTACGTCCAGCAGATCATGGGGTTCTCGGCGCTGACGACGGCGCTGTCGTTCGGCCCGTTCATGGTGCCGCTGGGCATCTTCTCGGCACTGTCGTTCTGGTACGTGCCGCGGCTGGGGCTGCGGGTGGTGCTGTTCGTCGGCATGCTCTTGATGGCGGTCGGATTCGCCTGCATGTACCAGCTGGACCTGCATTCGTCGTTCATCGACTTCACCTGGCCCACCTTGATACTCGCGACGGGCATCGGGTTCTGCACGGCGCCAACGACTTCGGCCATCATGGGCGCGGTGCCCGACGAGAAGCAGGGCGTCGCGTCCGCGGTGAACGACACCTCGCGCGAAATGGGCGGCGCGCTGGGCATTGCCGTAGCCGGTTCGATTCTGGCCGGGCGCTATTCGCACGAATTGGCGCCGCGGCTGGCGGGCCTGCCCGCGCAGGTGCGTGACCCGGCCGGCGACTCGTTGGCCAGGGCGGTCGAGGTGGCGCACCGGATGGGTCCGCAGGGCGCCCAACTCGCCGAGGCGAGCAAGGCCGCGTTCCTGACGGCGTTGCACGCGTCGACGATGGTGATGGCGGTGATCGTGGCGGTGGCCGCCGTGGTGATCGGGCTGTGGGCGCCCGGGCGTGACGGCCGCCAGCTGCGACCGGTGCGGCGGTTGCTGGCGCGCCGCTGACCGGCCGCCGTGGTTGCGGCCAATACCCTTGTCCGCCAGAACATTCGACCTAGGGAAGTCTTGCGGCGGCGCGCCGATTCTGGTATCACCGAATCTATATCGACAGATACAAATCATCTCTGCACGGCGAGGTGGATGTGGTGTTGATGGGCGTGGCGAGCGTGGACGAGCTGGCATGCGCGGCGATCAGCGAGGCGGCGGCGATCGTGGAGGCCGAGTGGATCCGCCTGCGCCGGCCGGGCATGCCGGTTCGCCACCCGGCAGGCGAGTTGCCCGCCGCGCGGGCGCTCCCGAGACACACCGCCACGGCGATCGGCACCATCGCCCCGCGCCGCACGGCCTCGACGCGCTCGCGCGTCAGCCGGGGCCGCTGGCCGGCCCCGCCGATATGGGCGCGGCAGCGTTCACCTCCGCGCCGGCAAGGCTTTTCGCGGATCGACGAAAGGGGGTAACTGACAGAAACACGCACGAAGCCGTCGGACAATGAGATGGCGGTCGTGCCGTCCACGAATATTGCGACGCATTGTCCGCGCGACGCACTCCTGCGCGCGCCCAGCCACTTGTCGTGGCCATCTACGTGGACCGCATGATGCCGCCACCGCTTCGGGCGGGCCGTTGCGGGGTCGATGCTGGCAGTCACCCCGCGGCGGTCCGCCCGCGTTTCGGCCTTCAGCCGACGAACCCCGCCGCCCGGTGCGCGATCATCACGATGGTCGCGTGTGGCCCACGGCTGGTGACCGCCGGCAGAACGGAACCGTCGATCACCCAGAGGTTTTCGATGCCGTGCACGCGGCACCGGGTGTCGACGACCGCCAGCGGGTCATCGTCGCGGCCCATCGGGGCACTGCCACACAGGTGCTGCGACGTGGACCAAGCAGGCTCGGCCACATGTGCTGCGGCACCGGCCAATTCGCGCGCCAGTTCACTGCCCCGCCGCAGCGCCGCGACGTCGTCGGGTTCGCTGTCGTAGCGGTGCTCGACGAGCGGCGGGACGTCCGGATCGGCGGAGGCCAGCCTGACACGGCCACGGGCCCGCGGCCGCATGAGTGCCACCCCGAGGTGCGGCCAGTCCGGGTGCCCGGCGGTGCCGTCACCGGTCATGGCGACGAAACCACCTGTGTAGGGCCGTATTTCGAGACCATCGGCCGTACCGAGCACCACCTCGAGCACCGGACGGCCCGGCGCCACCGCCCAATCGGTGGGCAGCACCCACTCGGGATGGTCGCTGACCGCGGCGCCCACGGGCAACGACGCCTGCACCGGCACCCCCGCCGCTGTCAGCGTATCGGCGTCGCCGACGCCGGACAGCATCAGCAGGTGTGCGGTCTCGATCGCGCCGGCGCACAACACGATTCGGTCTGCGGTCAGCAGCACCGCGCCGTCGGGTCCGAGCGCCTCGGCGCCCACCACCGTCCCGCGGGCGAAGCGCAACCGCAGCACCCGGGTCCGCGCGTGCAGGGTCAGGTTGGGGCGGTCCAGCGCCGGAAGCAGGAAGGCGGCGCCCGGCCCGCGGCGCACACCGTCGACGATGTTGAGCGGCACGGCGCCCACGCCCGGGGCGGCGTGCGGGCCGCAATCGTTGAGGTCGGCGATCCAGCCGAACCCGGCCCGCTGCGCCGCGGCGATGAAACGCTCGGTGGTGCCAGTCATGTCGCGGGTGCGCCGCACCAGGATGGGGCCGTCGCGGCCGTGGGCGGGCCCGTCGAAGTCCAGGTCGGTTTCGATGGCGCGGTAGCTGTCCAGGACATCGGCCCAGGCCCAGCCGGGCAGCGCCAGGCGGTCGAAGTCGGCCGGCAGCGCGCGGCAGAAGTAGCCGCCATTGACCGCCCCCGAGCCCCCCACGGTGGCCCCCCGCACGATCGGGTGGTGACGGGCCGGCGCGTCGGTGAGGCGGCTCTGGTAGCGCTGCACCAGCGGGCTGCCGACGCCGATCGGCAGCTGCAGACCGTTCGCGGTCTGGGCCAGCAGCCCGGGGTCTTCCAACGCCGGTCCCGCCTCGACCACGCTTACCGCGCACCTCGAGTCGGCGGAAAGCCGCTCGGCGACAACCGATCCGGCGCTGCCGGCACCGACGATCAGCACGTCGCTGTGCGGGGCGGCGGCGGTCAAGGTGCTGGCTTAGTTCCGAATCTGTGGTTTGAGGGCGCGGACGTTACGTTCCCGCAGCACGCCCCACCATAGCCCCAGGCCGTAGGCCAGGTCGTCGACCCGTTTGAGCAGCAGATAGGTCGGCAGCCCGATCGGCTCGACGTCGTCGCCGATGGCATCGCGGCGGCGGAGCCAATCCACCACGCCGTCCATCACCGCCGCGACCAGCAGCACCCGCCGGCAGTGGCGGGATGCCAGCGCGGCCAGCAGCGCCAGCGGCCAGTAATGCCGGCACAGGGCGGACGCCAGCTGCAGCGCCGCCGACCACAGGCCCCGCGCGGCGATCAGCACCACGTCGGTCAGCGACGTCTCGGCGCACCGCATCGCCCTGGCGATCCGCCGGCCGGTCAGCACCGCGAGCACCAGCGATGCCAGCTGCGAGAGGCCGGTGCCGAACGCCATCAGGATCCACGTCATCAGCGCCCACCCGGAGATCACCACGGGCGCCGTCTTGTCCGGGTGTCGCACCGACAGCGGGGCCGCCGAGCCGCCGTAGAAAGCCTTGCGCGCCAGCCAATCCCGCAGCTGGGTGCGGTGATCGTGGGCCACCAGCGCGATCGGCTCGTAGCGCAACCGGGCGCCGGCCTCGATGAGCCGCCAGCACAAATCGACGTCTTCACCGGAATGCAGGGTCTCGTCGAACCCGCCGACCCCGCGCAGCGCCGAACAGCGGCAGATGATCGCCGCGCTGGGCACATACGAGACCGTGCTGTGCGGCAACACCGGCGCCTCGCGGCCACCCAGGTCCAGCGAGGAGTGTACCGCCTCGTAGCGGGCGACCGCGTTCTCGCTGTGCGACAGGCCGACGATGCGGGGCGCCGCGACGGCGACGGTGGGGTCGCAGAAGTGCCCGAGCAGTGCTTCCAGCCAGCCTCGGCGGGGCGCCACGTCGGAATCCAGGAAAGCGACGAACTCCGTCGCGCAGGCGGCCAGGCCGGTGTTGCGGGCCGCGGCCGGCCCCCGGCTGCGGGGGTGACGCAGCACCTCGATGTCACAGTGGGCGCCCACGAAGTCCTCGGGCTCGATCGGCGGGAACGAACCGTCGTCGACCACGATGACACGCAACCCGCGCAGCGAGCTGACCAGTCGGCGCACGCCGGAGATGTTGTCCCGCACCGGGATTACCACCGTGACGTCGCGGTGCGACGGGCCACCCGCCGGCCGGGGGTGCGCCACCGTGGCGTCCAGCAGAGTGCGGGCCAGCTGCGCGCTGACGTCGTCGCGAACCTTCAGCCGACCGTCGCACAGCATGTCCTGCGCGGCCGGGGCCAGCTTGAGCAGCCGGGTCGGCGACCCGCCGAGCAGTGCCGACCCGTCGCCGAGCACCCGCACGCGGCGATCGACCTGAACGGCGAAGCCGTCCGGCAGCCGAGGTTGGCTCATGTGAGCATCCCGTCCGGCCCGGGCAACCAGCGGGCCACCCGGCGCACGCACCCGTCGACCATTTCGGCGAGGATGCGCCGGCCGTCGACGGCGGTCGCGGTGGTCGGGTCGCCGAGCACCCCCACCGGGCTGACCGCCGCCACTCCCCCGCGCCGCATCGACCCGAGCAGCTCGGGCAGCGGCGACTGGTTGCCAGGCAGCCACCGGTCGGTCAACACGGCGGTCGGCGAGATGTGCAGCAACACCGACGTTTCGGTGTGGCCGGCGTGCGCGTCGCCGCCGGCGGCCGCGCAGGGGCTCCAGCCGGCGTCGCGGCCCTCGGACCGCAGCCGGCTGACGGCGTCGCGCAGCGCGGTGACGTTGCCGCCGTGACCGTTGACGAAGACGAGGCGCCGGGCCCATTGTGCGGCCGAGCGGCCGTACTCGACCAGCAGGGTCGTCAGCGCCTCGGTGCCGATCGAGATGGTGCCGGCGAAACTCTGGTGCTCCCCGCTGGCGCCGTAGGCGATGGCCGGCGCGACCAGCCAGTGCGGCTCGAGGCGCAGCGCCGAACCGCGGGCGACTGCGTCCGCGATGCGGGTGTCGGTATCCAGCGGCAGGTGCGGACCGTGCTGTTCGGTCGACCCCACGGGGACCATTATCGACGGCGACATAGCCGATAGCTGGCTCGACGTCGCCGTTCCTAATTCGCCGAGTACGGGCACTCGGTGATGGTAGGCCGAATTAACCTGTAGTGCACCAATTGTTGAATAGTGAAAACAAATTTTTTCCCGGCCGATTCACAGCGCGTTCGAATATCCAGGCTCGTCCGTCACGGTTGCCCCGCCAGTACCAGGAGTTGCCCGGCCGTCAATTCCCGGCGGGGCCCGCTCCCAGGGCGCGGACGAAGTCCGGCGGCACCAGGATGTCGTCGGGGCCGAGGTCGTGCACCGAGGCACGGCCCAGGCCCATCAGCGCCGAGTCGATGCCCCCGCGCAGGATGTCGAGTACGTTCTCCACGCCGGCCTGGCCCGCCGCGGCCAGGCCCCACAGGTAGGCGCGCCCGATCATCACGGCCCGCGCGCCCAGCGCCACGGCCTTCACCACGTCGCTGCCGCGGCGGATGCCACCGTCGAGCAGCACCTCGATCTCGTCGCCGACGGCGGCCGCAATCGCGGGCAGCGCGCGGATCGAGGCCGGGGTGCCGTCCAGGTTGTTGCCGCCGTGGTTCGACACCGAGATGGCCGAAACCCCGGCGTCCACTGCCCTTTTGGCGTCGTCCACCCGCATCACACCCTTGAGCATGAAGGGGCCGCCCCACAACTCGCGCAACCAGGCGATGTCCTCCCAGGTCGGCGGCGGCGTGGACATCCACTCCCCGTAGGCCTGGAAGAAGGGCGGGCCGGGCTCGCCGCGGCGGCCCTGGTTGGGCACCCGCAGCTCGGGCGGATGCAGGGTCTTGCCGAACTGCCAGAGCCAGCGGGGACGCGTCACCGCCTCCGGGGAAAGCCGCAGGATGGTCTTGAGGTTCATCGACTCGGGGATGGCGGGGCTGCCCCAGTCGCGGCCGTGCGAGAAGCTCCAGTCGGTGGTCACGATCAACCCGACCGCGCCGGCCTCGCGCGCCCGTTGCACGCGGGCGGCGATGGCATCGCGCCCGCCGAGCCAGTACACCTGGAAGAACACTTTGGGGTTGGCGGCGATGACGTCCTCGATGGGCTTGCTGGCGAACGAGGACAGCCCCATCGCCGTCCCCCGCGCCGCCGCCGCCCGCGCCACGGCCACCTCGCCGTCGGGATCGACGGCCTGCACCCCGGTCGGCGAGATGAGGACCGGCAGCGAGATGTCCTGGCCCAGCACCGTCGTCGACAGGTCCCGCTTCTCCTGCGCGCCGACGACGTGCGGCGCGAAGCCGAGTTCGCTGAACGCCGCCACATTGTCGGCGACCGTGATGCCCTTCTCGCTCGCCGAAATGAGCGACGAATACACCGATTTCGGGAGCCGGCGCTTGGCGCGCTGCTGGGCGATGGCGACCGTTTCGAACCAGGCGGGCATGACTACACCGGGCTTTCGTTACACAGGCGGGCCGGCGGACGCAGGGACAGCGTCAGCGGCACCGGCGCGCTGATGGGGCGACCGCGGGAGTGGTCGGCGCGGGGCCGCGGGGTCTCACGCTGAGCGGCCAGCGCCGCGGTGCTGTGCCCCTGGACGCACTCGGGGTCCGGCCCGTCCAGCGGCAGGCCGGTGAAGAACTTGGCCGCCATGCAGCCGCCGCGGCAACTGTCGTAGTGCCCGCAGCTGCCACAGGCACCCGCGGACTGCGGCTCGCGCAGCTCGCGGAACAGCGGGGCGTTCTTCCAGACGTTGTCGAATCCCCCGTCGCTCAGTATGTTTCCGGCCAGGAAGCGGTCGTGGATGGCGAACGGGCAGGCGTAGACGTCGCCCACCGGGTCGATCAGGCACACCACGCGCCCGGCCCCGCACATGTTCAGGCCGGCCAGCGCGCCGGACGAGCCCAGCGGCGCCAGGTGGAAAAACGAGTCGCCGGTGAGCACCCGCTCCCCCTTGGCCACCAGCCAGTCGTACAGCGTCACCTGCTGGGCCGGGGTGGGGTGCAGTTCGTCCCACACATCGGCGCCGCGGCCCGATGGGCGCAGCCGGGTGATCCGCAGGGTGGCGCCGTAACGGCTTGCCAGCGCGGCGAATTCGTCGAGCTGGTCGACGTTGTGCCGGGTGACGACGACGGAGATCTTGGCGTCTTTGAAACCCGCCGCCGCCAGGTTCTCCAGCGCCCGCACGGCCATCGCGAACGACCCGGGTCCGCGGACCGCGTCGTTGACCTCGGCGGTGGCGCCGTCGAGCGAGATCTGCACGTCGACGTAGTCGCTGGCGGCCAGCCGGGTGGCGACCTCCGGGGTGATCCGCACGCCGTTGGTGGAGAACTTCACCCCGACGTGGTGCGCGGTCGCATAGTCGACCAGCTCCCAAAAGTCCGGGCGCACAGTGGGTTCGCCGCCGCCGATATTGACGTAGAACACCTGCATGCGTTCCAGCTCGTCGATGACGTCCTTGCATTGACGCGTCGTCAGCTCGCGGGGATCGCGCTTGCCGGACGACGACAGGCAGTGCACGCAGGCCAGGTTGCAGGCGTAGGTGAGCTCCCAGGTCAGGCAGATCGGGGCGTCCAGGCCCAGTTCGAACTGTTCGATCAGGCGGGGTACGGCCACGGTCATTGACGGTCCTCCTGCGGCACTAGCATGTGGGAATCGGCCAGCACGCCCAACGCGTGCAGGTACGGGCCCTGCTCGGCGTCGTCGACTCCCGCCGCGCGGCAGGCGGAGCGGACATCGGGGTGATCGGCCAGCGAACGCACCACGGTGAGGATGGTGCGGTTCTTCAGAAAGGACAGCTTGCGGGTGCCGAAGTGGTACAGCAGCGCGCCGAAGGGTTCGGGCCGCACCGCCACCTGCGGGTGCACCCGCCAGCCGCGATCAACGTCGAACACGGCGGGTCAGTAGACCCCGCACATGCCGTCGATCGACACCTCTTCGACCAGGCTCTCGGTGACGAGCTCGGTGCCGGTTTCGGTTTCGTTCTCCATGGGCCTTGCCTTTCGTCGGGTCTTGACAACGATGAGTCTCAGGTCACAATCGTGGACAGAATATGGCATCGAGTGCCGAAACGGAAGGGCGGAATCGATGGGACCGCAGCCGCGGGTGGGTCGACGCCGTTCCACGACTCCGCTTCAAATCACCGATGTCGCGCTCGCGCTGTTCGCCGCCCACGGATTCGCCGAGGTCAGCGTCGACGACGTCGCCCAGGCCGCCGGCATCTCCCGCCGAACGCTGTTTCGTTACTACGCGTCGAAGAACGCCATCCCCTGGGGTGATTTCGACGATCACCTGGCGCACCTGCAGGACCTTCTGGACCACGTCGACCCGCGGGTGGGCCCCGGCGCGGCGCTGCGCTCGGCGCTGTTGGCGTTCAACACCTTCGACGAATCGGAGACCGCGCGGCACCGCCAGCGAATGCGGGTCATCCTGCAAACCCCGGAGCTGCAGGCATATTCGATGACAATGTATGCCGGCTGGCGGGAGGTGATCGCGGGCTTCGTGGCGCATCGCTTCGGCCGCAAGACCTCTGACCTCATGCCGCAGACGGTGGCCTGGACCATGCTGGGGGTGGCGCTGTCGGCGTACGAACACTGGCTGTCCGACGAGTCCGTCCCGCTGCCGGTCGCCCTCGGCAACGCCTTTGACGTCGTGGGCGCCGGGCTCGATCGGCTCGCCTCGTGACCGCCGGCCACCTGGTGCACACCCTGCGCTCGCAGGGCCGGTTCTGCGCGGCGTCGGGATCGCCGATGTACGGCGAACTCCTCGAACTGGTGGCCGGCGACTTCGAAGCCGGCGGCGTGTTCGCCGCAATCCTGGCGGACCACGAGGACGCCCCGGCGGGTCAGGCGATGCCCCTGCGGCTGCTCGGCGGGCTGCACCGGCTGGCGCTCGACGGACGGGCAGCGGCGCTGCGGCGCTGGTACCCGAGCACGGGCGGTGTGTGGGACGCCGGTGCGGCGTGGCCCGAGATCCGCGCCGCCGCGGCGGATCACCTGTCCGCGCTGCGCGCCGCACTCGAACAGCCGCCGCAAACCAACGAGGTGGGCCGGGCGGCGGCCCTGATCGGCGGCCTGCTGCGAATCAACAGCGAATTCGGTTATCCGATACGGCTTTTCGAGATCGGGTCGAGCGCCGGGCTGAACCTGCGGGCGGACCGCTACCGTTACCTGTTCACCGGCGGCCAGTGGGGACCTGCCGACTCGCCGGTCACCGTCGACGACGCCTGGCGCGGCGCCCTACCGCCGCAGGGTCCGCTGCGCATCGTCGAGCGGTGCGGCTACGACATCGCGCCCATCGACGTCGGCACGCCCGACGGAGAGACGACGGTGTTGAGTTACGTCTGGCCGGACCAACGCGCGCGGCTGCAGCGGCTACGCGGAGCCATCGCGGTCGCGCGCGAGGTCCCCGCCCGGCTGCAGCGGTGCACGGCGGCCGACGCGGTCGCCGGCCTCACCGTTGCCGACGGCGCGTTGACCGTGCTGTGGCACTCCATCACCTGGCAGTACCTCCCCACGCACGAGCGGGAGGCGGTGCGCGCGGGCATCGACGCGGTGGCCGCGCGGGCCGACGCACGGTCCCCCTTCGCCCACCTCACCCTGGAACCGGCCCGCGACGAGTCCGGCGGCCCGATCAGGTTCCTGGTGCGGGCGCGCACCTGGCCCGACGGCGAGCGCGCGCTGCTCGGCGAGTGCCACGCGCACGGCCCGCCGGTGAATTGGCAATAGCCGCCCAGCCGTTCGGGGCGCAGCCGGTCAGCCGAGCACGTCGGTGATCGGGGCGCCGGCGGCGATCTTGGCGCGCGCCTTCATCACCTTGCCGGGCAGGCCGCCGCCGACCACACCGACCACCACGCCGTCGCGCTCGTAATAGGCGAGGAACTTGCGGCCGTCATCCTCGACGAGGTGCACGATGTCCTGCGCCTCCGGCTCCCCCAGGCACTGGATCTTGACATCGTACTGATCGCTCCAGAAGTACGGCACCACCACGACCGACGACGCGTCCTGCCCCAGCATGGCGGGCACCACGGCGCGGGCCTGGTCGGCGACGTTGCTCCAATGTTCCACGCGCGCTTGATGTCCGGTGGCGTCGCGCCAGGACGCGACGTCGCCGAGTGCCCACACGTTGGCGACACTGGTGCGGCCCGCCTGGTCGCAGATCACGCCCTTGTCGGCGCTGTCGACCTCGACGCCGCTGCCCTCGAGCCATTCGGTGGCCGGCCGCGACCCGATGCCGACGACCACCAGGTCCGCCGCCAGCACGGTGCCGTCGCTGAGCACCACCGCCTCCACGTGCCCGTCGCCACGCACCTCGGCCACGCCGACGCCGAGGCGCACGTCGACGCCCTCGGCGCGGTGCAGCCGCGCCACCAGCTCGCCGATCTGCTCGCCGAGCACCGACGCCAGGGGCGTGCGCTGCGGTTCCACCAGGGTCACCGGCACGCCAAGGGAGCGCAGGCTGGCCGCGACCTCGCAACCGATGAACCCGGCCCCGATGACGACGGCGCGCTGCGCCGAGGATGCGTGCTCGCGCAGCGCCAGGCTCTCGTCGAACGACCGCAACACGCGGACGCCGTCGAGGTTCGGGAAGTTGGGGATGCGCCGTGGCACCAGGCCGGTGGCGATCACCAGTTCGTCGTAGCCGAGGACGGTGCCGTCGGCCAGCGTGACCGTCTGCGCCGCGGTGTCCAGACGCGTGGCGGCGGCGCCCAACCGCAGGGTGATGTTGTGCTCGTCGTACCACTCGCGCGGTTTGAGCGCCGTCTCGTCGACCTCCTTGCGCAGCACCTCTTTGGACAGCGGCGGGCGGTCGTACGGTAGGTGCACTTCGTCGCTGACGATGGTGACGGGTCCGGCGTAGTCCGACCGGCGCAGCTGCTCGGCCGTTCGGGCGGCGGCGAGCCCGCCGCCGACGATGACGATGCCCTTGCCGGGATGCCCGACGCCTTCGCTACTGGTCACGTGGTGTTCATACACGATCGCCGGATCAGTACTTCAAGGCACCCTTGTCCACGGGAATCTGCGTGCCCGTCACCGTGCCGGCGCCGTCACCGGCGAGCCACGCCACCACGTCGGCCACCTCGTCGGCGCTCATAAAACCGTTGGGTTGCAACGGCATTGGCGGGAAACTGTGGATGAAGCTGCCGTGCGTGGCGAAGAGCTTCATCATGGCCTCGGGCTCGATCATCGGCGTCTCCACCGAATACGGGTGGATGGAGTTGACCCGGATGCCGTATTCGCCGAGCTCGATCGCCAGAGTGTTGGTCAGCGCGGTGAGCCCGTGCTTGCTGGCCGAATAGTGACCGTTGCCCGGCGTGGCCTTCACCCCGGCCGACGAGCTGACGACCACGATCGAGCCGCCGTTGCCCGCCTCGATCATCGCGGGAATCGTCGCGCGCAGCGTGCGCCACGTGCCCGTGAGGTTCACGCCGATGACGGTGTCCCACTGCTCATCGGTCAGTTCCCAGACCCGTCCCCAACTGAGCACGCCGGCGTTGGCGACCACGATGTCGAGCCGGCCGAACTGCTCGACGCCGTCGGCGACGAGGGCGCGCAGCGCGGCGTCGTCGCGGATGTCGACCTCGCGGGCCAGCACCTTGCGTCCCTCGTCCTCCACCAGGCGAACGGTCTCGCTGAGGTCTTCCGGGGTCGCGGCCGGGTACGTCACGCTGGGCGACGCGGCAGCGCAGATGTCCAGCGCCACGATGTCGGCGCCCTCGCGGGCGAGCCGCACCGCATGCGACCGCCCCTGCCCGCGCGCGGCGCCGGTGACGAAGGCGACGCGTCCCTGCAGCGATCCTGCCTGTCCCATGAGGCCTTCCCTTCCGCACAGTCGACCCGAAGAGTCGACCCGCCGAGTCGACGAAGTCAGGTTAGCAGCGGAACTGGAACGTGTTCTAAATCAGATCTCGGAGATGATCTGAGCGCGCCGGCTCTGGTATTCCTCGTCGGTCAGGACGCCGCCGGCGTGCAGGGCCTTGAGCTCGTCGAGCCGCTGCGCGACCGACGCGGGTGCCGGGGCGCCGGGCCCGCCGGCCTGCGCCGGCTGCGCCTGCGGCTGGGCCGCCCGGCGCACCACCGCCTGAATCTGCCCGCGCAACGCCGGGTTGCCCCGGATGTCGACCATGCGATCCAACGGCACGTTGTTGGCCTTGAGGATCCGCAGGATCTCCAGCAACGGTCCGGCCTGACCGCTCAGGTCGTAGGTCCGGTTGTCCTCGGCCACGGTGAACTGCGCGGGCACCAGGCCGTTCACCAAAGCGCTGCGCTCCCAGTCGATTCGGTACTCGCCACTGGTGGGGTTGACCAGCACCACCACTTTGCGGGCGCTGAGGTTGCCCAACCGGGTGACGCTGGCGATGACGCGGTCCTCGCTGTCGAACGGCACCAGCCCGGGACCCGAGATGTGCAGGCGGACCTTGACGACCTGCTGGTTGTTGATCCAGGTGCCGGTCTCGGTCACGCCGGTGATGGTGGCCAGGGCGAGGACGCCGTTGTGCTCCAGCGCCGCGTTCTTGGCCGCCGACTTCGCCCCGACGTTGGCCAGGGCCAGCGCGACCAAGATGTCCGCCGCGGTGACGATCAACCCGGCGTAGAACATCCACTGCAGCAGGCTCCCGTAGCCGAGGGAGAAGTACGCGATCAGGAAGATCGGCCCAACCAGCCCGCCGCACAACAAGACGATCAGCTGAGCCTTCAGGTAGCGCGCCAACATGTGCCGCTCCTCCCGCGCCGGGATTTTGCGTGTCAGATTAACGCCGGAGTCGGCGCGGCGAGCGACTTCCGCGCAACTTTGCTCAGCGCTGTGGCGACGGCGGTGTCAGCGCGGGCCGCACGCCGGTCGGCGTCGCGTGGGACGCGGAGCCCGAAGAGGAGGCGGCCTTTGCCGCGGTGACGGGCGGGGCCGCCGACGCGGGCGTCGGGGGCGACACCGGCAATCCCGGTGGCGCGGCGGCCTCCGGGGCTTCGGGCGGCGCCGCGGCAACCGGCGCGCTCGCCCGGGCCGCGGGTTGGGTGGTGGCCGGAGCGTACGCCGGCGGCACCGCGCGCGCGGGCGTGACGGTGCCGCTGGCCGTGGTCAGGGTCGCCGACGCCGGGGCCGCCGCGATCGGTGTCCCGGCCGGCGCGGGCACCGGGGCCGCTACCGAGGCCGGCGCGACCGCCGCCGCCAAGGGCGCGGCGGGCGCCGCGGGCAACGCACTCGTCCCGGCCGTGGCGGCCGGCACCTGCGCCGCCATCGTGGCCGGCCCGGCCGCGGTCTGCAGCGGCGAGGCGTTGGCGGCCTCGGCCAGGGCGTACTGTGTCGCGCCACCGTTCATCAGCTGCACGAACTGCGTGTGGAACGCCGCCGCCTGAGCGCTCAGCGCCTGGTAGACCTGGGAGTGCGCGTCGAACAACGCCGCGATGCTGGCCGATACCTCGTCGGCGCCCGGCGCCAGGACGCCGGACGTCGGGCCCACCGCCAGCGAATTGGCCGACGTGATCGTCGAACCGATGTTCGCTAGGTCCGTCGCCGCAGCGGCGACGTACTCGGGTGTCGCGTATACGAACGACATCGGCACCTCCCCTGGCCAGCGTTGGCCATCGGTCCGCTATTGACTCGAGTGTAACGGAGCAGGTGGGCTCACCGCGCGCTTTACCGCCCTACCGCGACCGCGCACACGACAAAGCCCGGACCGCGAGGCGGCCCGGGCTTCGTCGATTGCCAGAACTACTTGATGATCTTGGTGACCCGGCCGGCGCCGACGGTGCGGCCGCCCTCGCGGATCGCGAACCGCAGGCCGTCGTCCATGGCGACGGGCTGGATCAGCTTCACCGAGATGTTGGTGTTGTCACCGGGCATCACCATTTCGGTGCCCTCCGGCAGCGTCACCACACCGGTCACGTCCGTGGTCCGGAAGTAGAACTGCGGGCGGTAGTTGTTGAAGAACGGCGTGTGCCGGCCACCCTCGTCCTTGGACAGGATGTAGACCTGGCCCTCGAACTCGGTGTGCGGCGTGGTGGTGCCGGGCTTCGTGACGACCTGGCCCCGCTCGACGTCCTCACGCTTGATACCGCGCAGCAGCAGCCCGACGTTGTCGCCGGCCTGGCCCTGGTCGAGCAGCTTGCGGAACATCTCGACGCCGGTGACGGTGGTCTTGGTGCTGGTCGGCTTGATGCCGACGATCTCGACCTCCTCGTTGACGTTGATGATGCCGCGCTCGACGCGGCCGGTCACCACGGTGCCACGACCGGTGATGGTGAAGACGTCCTCGACGGGCATCAGGAACGGCTTGTCGGTCTCGCGGACCGGGTCCGGAATGGACTCGTCGACGGCGTCCATCAGCTGCTCGACGGACTCGACCCACTTGGCGTCACCCTCGAGCGCCTTGAGCGCCGAGACGCGGACCACGGGGGCCTCCTCGTCGAACTCCTGGGCGGCCAGCAGCTCGCGGACCTCCAGCTCGACGAGCTCGAGAAGCTCCTCGTCGTCGACCATGTCGGCCTTGTTCAGCGCGACCAGGATGTAGGGCACGCCGACCTGACGGGCCAGCAGCACGTGCTCGCGGGTCTGCGGCATCGGGCCGTCGGTCGCCGCGACCACCAGGATGGCGCCGTCCATCTGCGCGGCACCGGTGATCATGTTCTTGATGTAGTCGGCGTGACCGGGGGCGTCCACGTGGGCGTAGTGCCGCTTCTCGGTCTGGTACTCGACGTGCGAGATGTTGATGGTGATACCGCGCTGACGCTCTTCGGGCGCGTTGTCGATCTGGTCGAAGGCCCGCGACTCGTTCAGGTTGGGGTACTTGTCATGCAGGACCTTGGTGATAGCCGCGGTCAGCGTCGTCTTGCCGTGGTCAACGTGACCGATGGTCCCGATGTTGACGTGCGGCTTCGTCCGCTCGAACTTCGCCTTCGCCACTTCTGTGTCCTCCTGGACTTGTTGGTGCTTGTTAAAGCAGTGTTGATGTTTTCCGTTGTGCCGCGGTCGTGACCGGGCAAGGTTACTCCGAAGCGATGACTATTGACCCGTCGCCTTCGCGATGCACGATTGCTCGGCTCCGTGCCAGTGAGTTGGCACTCACTGGCCCGTCGCCTTCGCGATGATCTCCTTCGACACGTTCGCCGGAACCTCGGAGTACGAGTCGAACACCATGGAGTAGTTCGCCCGGCCTTGAGTCTTGGACCGCAGGTCGCCGACGTAGCCGAACATCTCCGACAGCGGCACGTGCGCTTTCACCACGCGCGCGCCACTCCGCTCCTCCATGGCCTGGATCTGGCCACGGCGGGAGTTCAGGTCGCCGATCACGTCGCCCATGTAATCCTCGGGCGTGGTGACCTCGACGGCCATGATCGGTTCCAGGATCACCGGCTGCGCCTGCTGCGCGGCCTTCTTCAGCACCTGGGAACCGGCGATCTTGAACGCCATTTCCGACGAGTCGACCTCGTGGAAGGCGCCGTCGAGCAGGGTGACCTTCAGGTTCACCAGCGGGTAGCCCGCCAGCACGCCGTACTGCATGGCGTCCTGGGCGCCGGCGTCCACGGACGGGATGTACTCCCGCGGGATGCGGCCACCGGTGACCTTGTTCTCGAACTCGTAGGTCGCACCGTCCTCGCCGGTGAACGGCTCGAGGTTGATGATGACCTTCGCGAACTGGCCGGAACCACCCGTCTGCTTCTTGTGGGTGAACTCGACGTTCTCCGCCTTGCGACGGATGGTCTCCTTGTAGGCCACCTGCGGCTTACCGACGTTGGCCTCGACCTTGAACTCGCGGCGCATGCGGTCCACCAGGATGTCCAGGTGCAACTCGCCCATGCCGCCGATCACGGTCTGGCCCGTCTCCTGATCCAGGTGCACCTTGAAGGTCGGGTCCTCCTCGGCGAGCTTCTGGATCGACAGCGACAGCTTCTCCTGGTCGCTCTTGGTCTTGGGCTCGATGGCCACCTCGATGACCGGGTCCGGGAAGGTCATCGACTCGAGCACGATCTGCTGGTTCGGGTCGCTCAGGGTGTCACCGGTGGTGGTGTCCTTCAGCCCGATCACCGCGTAGATGTGCCCGGCCGACGCCGTCTCCACCGGGTTCTCCTTATTGGAGTGCATCTGGAACAGCTTGCCCAGCCGCTCCTTCTTGCCCTTGGTGGAGTTGATCACCTGGCTGCCGGAGTCGACCTTGCCCGAGTAGACCCGGACGTAGGTCAGCTTGCCGAAGAACGGGTGCGTGGCGACCTTGAACGCCAGCGCCGAGAACGGCTCGTCGGTCGACGGCTTGCGCGTGATCAGCTCGTCTTCCTTACCCGGAACGTGGCCCTCGGCGGGCGGCACGTCCAGCGGCGACGGCAGGTAGTCGATGACCGCGTCCAGCATGGGCTGCACGCCCTTGTTCTTGAACGCGCTGCCGCACAGCACCGGGTAGGCCTCCGAGCTGATGGTCAGCTTGCGGATGGCTGCCTTGATCTCGGCGACGCTGAGCTCTTCACCGCCGAGGTACTTTTCCAGCAGCGCCTCGTCGGTCTCGGCGACCGCCTCGAGCAGTTTGGTGCGGTACTCGTCGGCCCGCTCCTGCAGGTCGGCCGGGATGTCGACCACGTCGTACTTCTCGCCGAGCTTGGCCTCGGAGCTCCACACCTTGGCCTTCATCTCGACCAGGTCGACGACGCCCGCGAAGTCGCCCTCGGAGCCGACGGGGAGCTGAATCGGGATGACGTTGGCGCCGAGCCGGTCCTCCATGGTTTTCACGGAGAAGTAGAAGTCGGCGCCGATCTTGTCCATCTTGTTGACGAAGCAGATCCGCGGGACGTCGTACTTGTCGGCCTGCCGCCACACCTGCTCGGATTGGGGCTCGACGCCCTCCTTGCCGTCGAACACCGCGACGGCGCCGTCGAGCACGCGCAGGCTGCGCTCCACCTCGACGGTGAAGTCGACGTGGCCGGGGGTGTCGATGATGTTGATCTGGTTGTCGTTCCAGAAGCAGGTGGTGGCGGCGGAGGTGATGGTGATCCCCCGCTCCTGCTCCTGCTCCATCCAGTCCATGGTGGCTGCGCCATCGTGGACCTCACCGATCTTGTAGCTGATACCGGTGTAGTAGAGGATGCGCTCCGTCGTCGTCGTCTTGCCGGCGTCGATGTGCGCCATGATGCCGATGTTGCGGACCTTCGTCAGGTCGGTCAGCACGTCCTTCTGTGCCACAGAAGTCTTCCCACTCTTTCGGTTGCTTGGTTGCTGTCTTACTGGCCTCCGGCGTGACCGCCGGGGCGGTCACCAGCGATAGTGCGCGAAGGCGCGGTTTGCCTCGGCCATCTTGTGGGTGTCCTCGCGTCGCTTGACCGCGGCACCCAGGCCGTTGCTGGCGTCCAGGATCTCGTTCGCCAGCCGCTCGACCATGGTCTTCTCGCGACGCTGCTTGGAGAAGCTGACCAGCCAACGCAGGGCCAGCGTCACCGAGCGGTCCGGACGCACCTCGACCGGAACCTGGTACGTCGCACCGCCCACGCGGCGGCTCCGCACCTCGAGGGAGGGCTTAACGTTGTCCATGGCGCGCTTGAGGGTGATCACCGGATCCGTGCCGGTCTTGTCCCGAGCTTGTTCGAGCGCACCATAAACAATGCGCTCAGCCAGCGATTTCTTCCCGTCCAGCAGAACTTTGTTGACCAGCTGGGTGACCAGCTGCGATCCGTAGACGGGGTCGTTGACCAGCGGACGCTTCGGCGCGGGGCCCTTGCGCGGCATCAGCTCTTCTCCTTCTTGGCGCCGTAACGGCTGCGAGCCTGCTTGCGGTTCTTCACGCCCTGGGTGTCGAGCGAACCGCGGATGATCTTGTAGCGCACACCAGGCAGGTCCTTCACCCGGCCACCACGCACCAGCACCATCGAGTGCTCCTGCAGGTTGTGGCCCTCACCCGGGATGTACGCGGTGACCTCGACCTGGCTGGTCAGCTTCACGCGCGCGACCTTGCGAAGCGCCGAGTTCGGCTTCTTCGGGGTGGTGGTGTACACGCGGGTGCACACGCCACGACGCTGCGGGCTGCCCTTGAGGGCCGCGGTCTTGACCTTCGCGACCTTGTCGCGGCGACCCTTGCGGACCAGCTGCTGAATGGTTGGCATCTACCGGCTTTCTTCCTCTATGTGCAAAGTCTTCTGGTCTTGCTGGCGTTATTCACGTCTCGGTACTGCGGTTTTGTCCGGCCGCGCTACCCCGCGTCCGGGTGTGTCGCACGCGCCGGGCACCGGACGAAAGTCCGAAGCATCGTGGACATGCGAATTCGCCCGGCATTCACTTCCTTACGGTTAGGCGCCGTAAGCCGCCAGGCACGAGCCCCCACAATACCCGCCGCCGGTCACGCAGGTCAAAGCGGCGTCGACGCCGGACCCGGCCCGGGCGGGGTCAGCCCGCGGCGCCGTTGTGCGCGGTGCGCCGTTCCACCCCGGCCGCCAACCGCAGCACCATGTCGGAGAACAACGCGTCGGTGTCGATGTCGTCCATGACGCCGGTCATCTCGAGCAGCACGAACCCGTGCAGGGCCGACCAGAACTCCAGGGCCGCGTAGAACGCCGCGTCGCCGTCGAGGCCGTAGGAGGACAGCACCGCGATGACCGGCGCGGCGGCGCCGCGGGTCGCCGCGGTGTATTCGGGGTCGTCGCCGCCCAGCGGCATCCGGGTGAAGG
>NZ_LZKC01000175.1:0-1735 GCF_001672685.1 Mycobacterium sp. E2462 | reverse complement strand
AAAGCCAGTTGCTGGCCAAAATCGCCGCGGCGGTGGGCAACGGCGTCGTCACCTCCCTGAAGATCACCGGCCCCGCCGCGCCGTCGTGGCGCAAGGGTCCACGCCACATCGCTGGCCGGGGCCCGCGCGACACCTACGGATAAGCCCCGTGAACGGGGCGTTTCCCAAGCGGACCGGTCCCCCAACACGCCGTAACGGAACCGTAAATGAATCGCCCCTGAAATCCGCCAGGACGAAACGAAGCCGTTCGACGGAGGTCAGGACGCACCGAGAACGAAGAAATCGTTCTCACGGAGCGTACAGCTGGGTGGAAACGCGGCCAGAAAATCGGTCCTGACGCCCTATGACGGTAGAGTGGTGGGGTGCGCCTGTCGCGGTGACCGAACCGCTTGCACGTAACCCCAAGGAGAGCATTCCGAACGTGGCTGCCAAAAACCAGTACGGTGCTGATTCGATCAAGGTCCTCGAAGGCCTGGAAGCGGTCCGCAAACGCCCCGGTATGTACATCGGTTCTACCGGCGAGCGAGGTCTGCACCATCTTGTCTGGGAGGTGGTCGACAACGCGGTCGACGAGGCGATGGCCGGCTTCGCCAGCAAGGTGACGGTCCGGCTGCTTGACGACGGCGGCGTCGAGGTCAGCGACGACGGCCGCGGCATCCCGGTCGAGATGCACGCCACCGGCGTGCCCACCGTCGACGTCGTGATGACCGTCTTGCACGCCGGCGGCAAGTTCGAGGAGGGCGCTTACCAGGTCTCCGGCGGCCTACACGGTGTCGGCGTTTCGGTGGTCAATGCGTTGTCGTCGCGCCTGGAGGCCGACATCCGCCGGGACGGTTACGAGTGGTCGCAGGTGTACACCAACTCCGTCCCCGGCGTGCTCAAGCAGGGCGAGAAGACCAAGAAGACGGGCACCACCGTCCGCTTCTGGGCGGACCCCAAGATCTTCGAGACCACGGACTACGACTTCGAGACGGTCGCGCGCCGCCTGCAGGAGATGGCCTTCCTGAACAAGGGATTGACCATCGAGCTCACCGACGAGCGGGTCACCAAAGAAGAGGTCGTCGACGAGGTCGTCAGCGACACCGCGGAGGCCCCCAAATCCGCGGAGGAAAAGGCCGCGGAATCGGTGTCCACCCAGAAGGTCAAGCACCGCACGTTCCACTACCCCGGCGGCCTGGTCGACTTCGTCAAGCACATCAACCGCACCAAGAGCCCGATTCAGCAGAGTGTCATCGGCTTCGACGGCAAGGGCGACGGCCACGAAGTGGAAGTCGCCATGCAGTGGAACGGCGGATACTCCGAGTCGGTGCACACCTTCGCCAACACCATCAACACGCACGAGGGCGGCACCCATGAAGAGGGCTTCCGCAGCGCGTTGACCACCGTGGTGAACAAGTACGCCAAGGACAAAAAGCTCCTCAAAGACAAGGATCCCAACCTCACCGGCGACGACATCCGCGAGGGACTCGCGGCGGTCATCTCCGTCAAGGTGTCCCAGCCGCAGTTCGAGGGCCAGACCAAAACCAAGCTGGGCAATACCGAGGTCAAGTCGTTCGTGCAGAAGGTGTGCAACGAACAGCTGACGCACTGGTTCGAGGCCAACCCCGCGGACGCCAAAGTCGTTGTCAACAAGGCGGTCTCGTCGGCGCAAGCCCGCATCGCGGCGCGTAAGGCGCGGGAGTTGGTGCGGCGCAAGAGCGCGACCGACCTCGGTGGGCTGCCCGGCAAGCTGTCC
>NZ_LZKC01000174.1:0-11183 GCF_001672685.1 Mycobacterium sp. E2462 | reverse complement strand
CCTGCCGCCGCTCCCGGCCGGCCACCGGGAGCCACCGGCCGCCGCCGGCGCGGCGCACCTTCTCCTCGGGGCAGCGCGCGCTGCTGTGGGCCGCGGGCGTGCTGGGCGCGCTCGCGATCATCATCGCGGTCCTCATCGTCATCAACTCCCGCGCCGACCAACAGCAGCAACCGCCCACGGTGACCGACACGGGCACTCCTCCCGCATCGGCGCCGCCGGCGAGCAAGACGCCCAGCGGCGCCGGCGCCGCCTTCCACATCCGCTGGCCGGACCGACCCGAGACACCGCAATGACCACCCCGCAGCACCTGTCCGACCGCTACGAGCTCGGCGAGATCCTCGGCTTCGGAGGCATGTCCGAGGTCCACCTGGCCCGCGACGTCCGCTTGCACCGCGACGTCGCGGTGAAGGTGCTGCGCGCCGACCTGGCCCGCGACCCGAGCTTCTACCTGCGCTTCCGGCGGGAGGCCCAGAACGCCGCCGCGCTGAACCACCCGTCCATCGTGGCGGTGTACGACACCGGCGAGGCGGAGACGCCGACCGGCCCGCTGCCCTACATCGTGATGGAGTACGTCGACGGGGTGACCCTGCGCGACATCGTCCACAACGACGGGCCGCTGCCGCCGCGGCGGGCCATCGAGATCATCGCCGACGCCTGCCAGGCGCTCAACTTCAGCCACCAGAACGGCATCATCCACCGCGACGTCAAGCCCGCGAACATCATGATCTCGCACACCAACGCGGTGAAGGTGATGGACTTCGGGATCGCCCGCGCCATCGCCGACAGCGGCAACAGCGTCACCCAAACCGCCGCGGTGATCGGTACCGCGCAGTATCTGTCGCCCGAGCAGGCCCGCGGCGACACCGTCGACGCCCGCTCCGATGTGTACTCGCTAGGTTGCGTGCTCTACGAAATCCTCACGGGCGAGCCACCTTTCACTGGCGACTCGCCCGTAGCCGTCGCCTACCAGCACGTCCGCGAGGACCCGATCCCGCCGTCGCAGCGCCACGAGGGCATCTCCGCCGACCTCGACGCCGTCGTCCTCAAGGCGCTCGCGAAGAACCCGGACAACCGCTACCAGACGGCCGCGGAGATGCGCACGGACCTGGTGCGTGTGCACAACGGGGAGCGGCCCGAGGCGCCCAAGGTCCTGACCGACGCCGAGCGGACTTCGTTGCTGTCGACCGGCGGCGCCTTCCCCGGGCCGCGCACCGATCCGCTGCCCCGCCAGCCCCTGGAGCGTGTCGGCGACGAGGACGGCGGCGGCTCGGTGGGCCGCTGGATCGTGGCGGTCGCCGCGCTGGCGGTGTTGACGATCGTCGTCGTCATCGCGTTCAACACCTTCGGCGGCACCACCCGCGACGTGCAGGTCCCCGACGTGCGTGGCCAGGTGTCGGCCGATGCCATCGCCGCGCTGCAGAACCGTGGCTTCAAGACCCGCACACTGCAAAAGCCGGACTCCGCGATCCCGCCCGACCATGTCATCGGGACCGACCCGGGCGCCAACGCGTCCGTCGGCGCGGGCGACGAGATCACCATCAACGTCTCCACCGGCCCCGAGCAGCGCGAGGTGCCGGACGTGTCGTCGCTGAGCTACGCCGACGCCGTCACCAAGCTCAAGGCCGCCGGGTTCAGCAAGTTCAAGCAGGCGAACTCGCCGTCGACGCCCGAGTTGCTCGGCAAGGTGATCGGGACCAACCCGCCGGCCAACCAGACCTCGGCGATCACCAACGTGATCACGGTGATCGTCGGCTCCGGGCCGGAGACCAAGCAGGTGCCCGACGTCGCGGGCCAGACCGTCGACGTCGCGCAGAAGAACCTGACGGTCTACGGGTTCACCAAGCTGGCGCAGGCGCCCGTGGACAGCCCGCGCCCGGCCGGTGAGGTGATCGGCACCAACCCGCCCAAGGGTCAGACGGTCCCGGTGGACTCGATCATCGAGCTGCAGGTGTCGAAGGGCAACCAGTTCGTGATGCCCGACCTGAGCGGGATGTTCTGGACGGACGCCGAGCCGCGGCTGCGCGCCCTGGGCTGGACGGGGATCCTGGACAAGGGCGCCGACGTGGACGCGGGCGGCTCCCAGTCACACCGGGTGGTGTATCAGAACCCGCCGGCCGGGTCCGGCGTCAACCGCGACGGCATCATCACGCTGAAGTTCGGTCAGTAGCCGCCGGGTCCGGGAAGTAGGGGCGCACGGCGGCGCGGACGTCGTTCTCGAGCCGGCGCACCAGGGTGTCGTCGCGCACCCAGCCGCAGTACGCCAACCAGTTCGCCAGCATCCGGTGGCCGCCCTCGGTGAGGATCGACTCCGGGTGGAACTGGACGCCGTGAATCGGCAGCTCGGTGTGGCGCACGCCCATGATGACGCCGCTCTGGGTGTGCGCGGTCACCTCGAGCGCCGGCGGCAGCGACTCGGGCAGGATGGTCAGCGAGTGGTACCGGGTGGCCGTGAACGGCTCCGGAAGTCCTTGCAGCACACCGGCATTGGTGTGGAGCACGCTGCTGGTCTTGCCGTGCAGCAGCTCGGGGGCGCGGTCCACGGTGGCGCCGAAGGCCACCCCGATGGCCTGGTGCCCCAGGCACACCCCGAGCAGGGGAGTGCTCGCGGCGGCGCACGCGCGGACCAGCCCGATCGACGCGCCGGCGCGTTCGGGGGTGCCCGGGCCGGGGCTGAGCAGCACGCCGTCGAATTGCTCGGCGATGGCGGCCTGGTCGGTCAAGCGGTCGTCGTCGTTGCGCCGTACCTCGGCCTCGACGCCCAGCTGCCCCAGGTACTGGACCAGGTTGAACACGAAGCTGTCGTAGTTGTCGACGACCAGAATCCGCATCGTGCCAGGTTACCGTCCGGCGCGGCGGGCACCGGGTTCAGTGGTCGATGGGACCCGCCGCCTGGGCGAAGTGCAGCCGATCGGGTTCGAAGTGGCCGACGAGCTGCACGTCGGGCTTGACCTGTTCGCTGTAGCCGAGCCCGAATCGCACGACGTACTGCTTGTAGAGGACGACCAGCGGGGCGGCGGCGAGCGCGGCCTGCATGGCCGCCGAGTTGCCGATCGCGGTGATCGTGTACGGCGGGCTGTAGGTGCGGCCGTTCAGCAGGAGGGTGTTGCCCACGCAGCGCGGCATGGACGTGGCGATCAGGCGCTGGTCCTGCATCTGGATGGCCTCGGCGCCGGCGCTCCACAACGCGTTGAGCACCGCCTGGATGTCCTGCTGGTGCACCACCAGGTCGTCGGGGGAGGCGTCGCGCGGGAAGCGGCCGTTGGCGTCGCGCTGCGCGTCTTCCAGCGTCACCACCAGGCCCGGCCCGTGCACCGGGGTCATGTCCGCCTCGGCGGCGAGCTCGGCGGAGCGCCGCAGCATGGCCGCCAGCGCGGCGTCCGACGACCGCCCGTGCGCCGCGTCGATCTTGCGGGCCAGCTCGTCGCGCTGGGCGCTGAGCCCGTTGACCGACGACTGCGCTTCCCGAACCAGGTCGACCAGCCGCGGGGCGTCGCTGCGCCTGATCTCCGCGCCACCCGACACCCCGTGCGTGGCGGCGAGCAGCACGCCGGCCAGCAGGCAGACCACCGGGACGCCGAACCGCCACGGGGAACGCCGCGTCTCGCTCATCGGCTCTCCGTTTCCTGGTCGCGCGGCCAGGTGGGTTAGTCTCGTAGCCAAGTTTGGGTGCACGAGCGGTCTTATCGTCGCACCCCGCCCCGTTCCCCGTGTCGTCGAGGTCATCCCCGAGGTAGTCATGCCCAAGTCGAAGGTCCGCAAGAAAAACGACTTCACCGTCCGCGCGGTCAGCCGCACGCCGGTGAAGGTGAAGGTGGGGCCGTCGAGCGTGTGGTTCGTGGCGCTCTTCATCGGCCTCATGCTGATCGGCCTGGTCTGGCTGATGGTGTTTCAGTTGGCCGCCGTGGGCACGCAGGCCCCGACGGCGTTGAACTGGATGGCTCAATTAGGCCCGTGGAACTACGCGATCGCGTTCGCCTTCATGATTACCGGCTTGTTGCTCACCATGCGCTGGCACTGAGCGACGCGGCGGGGCCGATGAATTCATTTCCCGCCCGTCGCGCCGCCACGCCAGCAACCTGTCGAGGACCCAATCACACGCGTGTGATTTATCCCCACTGTGCATAGCGCTTGTGGATAAGCGCGTTGCCCGTGGTGAGGAGGGTGGAGGGGCACATGCAGCAAACACACTGGGAGCCGCATCCCGCGGGAATCGCTGGTTGCGGCGTTGTGGGTGTGTTGATGGCTACCGCCTGTGTGACGGTGGTCACAGACGGGCCGGGGCGCCTTCTGACCGGGATTGCCGCGGCCGGGCTGCTGGTGTTTGCCGGCGGTTCTTGGCACGCGCGTCCAAAACTGGCAATCACCGAGGCCGGCCTCGCGATCCGCGGCTGGTTCAAGACGCAGGTATTACGACGCGACGACATCAAGATCATCCGCATCACGGAGTTCCGCCGCTATGCGCGCAAGGTGCGGCTGCTCGAGGTCGAGACCGCCGGGGGAGACCTCGTCTTGTTCTCGCGCTGGGACCTCGGCACGGACCCGTTGGACGTGCTCGACGCGCTCACGGACGCCGGCTACGCGGGCCGTCAGCAGCGCTGAGCGGCCCGCGGCGGCGCAGGGGAGAGCTGGGAGATTTAGGAGATGGTGATCGACTCGATGACGACCGCCTCGGTGGGGCGGTCGTTGCCGTCGGTGGAGGTCGTGGCGATGGTGTCCACCACCTTCTGGGACTCCGGGTCGGTGACCTCGCCGAAGATGGTGTGGCGGCGGTTCAGGTGCGGGGTCTCACCGACGGTGATGAAGAACTGCGAGCCGTTGGTGCCGGGGCCGGCGTTGGCCATGGCCAGCAGGTAGGGCTTGTCGAATTGCAGCTCGGGGTGGAACTCGTCGGCGAACTTGTAGCCCGGGCCGCCGCGACCGGTTCCGGTCGGATCGCCGCCCTGGATCATGAAGCCCCGGATCACCCGGTGAAAGACCGCGCCGTCGTAGAACGGGCCCGAGGAGCCTCCCGACGCGTTCTGGGTCGAGTACTCCTTGGTGCCCTGGGCCAGGCCGACGAAGTTGGCGACGGTCTTGGGGGCGTGGTTTCCGAACAGGGCAACCTTGATGTCGCCGCGGTTGGTGTGCAGTGTGGCGGTCGCGGTCTGATTGGGGCTGTTGGTCACGGGATGAGAGTCTGCCACTAGGCATGCGGCGGCCCGCACCCGGTGCCGGTCACCCGGCGCGGTTGGCCACGCCGACGGCCCCACGCTGGCGGTTCGTTTCGCCGCTGGGCTAGCGTGACCGCAAACCTCGCAAACATGTTGTGGCGGCGCAGAAAGGCGGCAGATGCGCGCAAAGACGGAATCCCGGCTGACGCCGCGGCAACGACTCACCCGCGGCCTCACCTATTCGACAGTGGGGCCGGTCGACCTGACCCGCGGCGCCCTCGGTTTGGGTGCACAATCCGCGCAGTCGGCCGCGGCGCAGCTTCGTCGCCGTTACCGGGAAGGCCGGCTGGCCCGTGAGCTGGCCGCGGCGCAGGAGACCCTTTCCCAGGAGCTGGCCGCCGCGCAGCAGGTCGTCACCGGGCTGCCCCAGGCGCTACAGCAGGCCCGCCGTTCTCAGCGCCGTGGCAGGCGCGCGTGGATCGTCGGGGGAGCGGCCGTCGCCGTGCTCGCCGGCGGCGCCGTCGCGTTCAGTGTGGTTCGCCGCTCGACGCGCTCGGGCCCGCAAGAGCTCTCTCCGCGCCCGCCGAGCGTCGACGTGCAGCCGCGTCCTTAGGTCGGGCAGTCGGCCACCCCATTCGCTCAGTCGGGGTGTCCCACGATGTTGATGACGGCGCCATTCGGCGCGCGGACGAAGAAGCGATGCACTCCCCACGGCTCGGTCGTGAGGGGGTGCACGATTTCATAGCCGCGTTCCCGCGCTTCGGCGTAGGCGGCTTCGACGTCGGTTGTGTGCACCGAGATCACCGAATCTTCGGAGGCGGTGGCGTCGCGGGTGACGAGCTGGACGCTCACCCGCGTCTGGGGACAGGTGTAGCGGACCACCCAGCCCAGATTGAATTCCTCCTCGCTGAGCCCCAGATAGTCGCGGTAGAAGGCCTCGGCGCCTTCGATGTCGGCGGTCACGAGGTTTGCGGTGATGTGTGTCGCGCGCATGGCGTCAGGCCGTCGTGGGGCATGGCGCCCCGGGATAGTCGCCGAATGACCATAGGTTGCCCTCCGGGTCGCGCACCATGAATTCCCTTGCGCCGTAACATGTCTCGCTGAGTGGACGCACGATGTCAGCGTTTCGCTCCACGATGCGCGCGTACAGCCCTGCCGGGTCGGCGGTGACGACATAGGCCCCCGCCGTGCCGGGTTCGCGCGAATGGGCCGCGTCGGGGTTGTGGCTGCCGAGCATGATCGCGCCACTGCCCTCAGGCCAATTGAGCTGAGCGTGGTCGACGGTGTCGCCATCGCCGTACCGCGCAGCGAGGACGAATCCCAACGTGGCACGGTAGTAGTCGATCAGTCGCGGCGCGTCATGAGCTTGCAGCGTCAGCCAGACACTTGGATTCGAGGCAGTCATGATCGCAGTCTGAGCTGATGCGGTGGCCGCCGTCTTGAATGTTTCGGAACTCCTCCGCCAGCCAGCGGCGCGGCGGCGTCCCCGCGAACCGGGTGAATTCGCGGGTGAGGTGGGCCTGGTCGCTGTACCCCGCGTCGACGGCGATCGTCGACAGCTCGAGCGGCCCGCGCCGGGCCGCATCGGCGAGCAGCGACCTCGCGCGGTGGAATCGCATCAGGAGGGCGACTGCCTTCGGCGAACGGCCGACCTCCCGCTGGAAGAGAGTGGTCAAATGGCGCGGCGTGAGGCCGACCCGGTCGGCCACCGCGTTTGCCGGCATGCGGCCCCACGTGCGGCCCAGCAGATGCCAGGCGTGCCGGACCTCCGGGCGCACCGACCCACCGCCACGCCTGTCGAGCCCCTCTCGCAGAAACGTCGCGATGGTGGCGAACGACTGGTCCCAGTCCGGCGTGGCGGCCACGCGCTCATGCAATTCGGCGGCCCGGCGGCCCAGCAAGGCGCTGCCGTCGAAGTCGGGGATGTTCAACTCCGCGCTCGGCGCACCGAAGAGCGCCCGCGCGGCGAGGGGATGCACCGCCAGTTGCACACCGGCCTGACCGCGCTGCTGCCGCACGTGCGCCACGCTGTCTTGCAATCCGCTCAACAGCACGGGAACGGGTTGGCCAACACCGAGCGCGTCACGACTGTTGGCCGCCCGTAAGCCCTCGTCGAGGCTGACGATGAAGGTGAGGGTTGGCGACGGTAGGCCGCGATGGATCTCGGGAGGACTGGCCAGGGCGCGATAGCCGACCATTGAGACGACGCCGGGGGCGGTTCCGGCTGGCGCCGCGACGAAGGTCCAGGTGGGAGCGTCGTCGTCGGGCATACCGCCACGGTAGCGGCGCGCGCCGGGCTTGTGGAGCCTAGGGGAATCGAACCCCTGACACCCGCCTTGCAAAGGCGGTGCTCTACCAACTGAGCTAAGGCCCCTCTACCGATCAGCAGGCGGCCGACCCGACGGGTCGTCCACCGCCACGTGCCATACCTCGACCCCGCGCCGTGACCGCATCGCCGCTGCCAGCACCGCTGCCACGGTCAGGGGCAATACGAGTCTTACGCAGCGTCTTGACGGGCACATGGTGGTGGGCCTAGGAGGACTCGAACCTCCGACCTCTTCGTTATCAGCGAAGCGCTCTAACCGCCTGAGCTATAGGCCCGTATCGCATACGGCCGAGCGACGAGATTACCGCAACGGCCGCCGTACTCCCAAAAATCCTAGTCGCGGTCCGCCAGGGTCACTTCGATGCCGCCGATCAGGTCGGTCGCCAGGTTGTAGACAAACGCGGCGATGGTGGCCGCCGCGGTGAGCAGCACGATGTTCACCAGGCCGATGAGGACGGCGCCCCCGAAGATGGTGCCGCTGGACACCAGTTCGCCGCTGCTGCCGCTGGTGTTGTTCAGCAGGTCACCGACGTTGCTGTTCAGCTTCGACCACACGCCCATGCCGCCCAGCACCAGGTACAGGAACGCGACCGCGATCATCCACACGAAGAACAGGGCCACCGAGAGCAGCAGCGACACCTTCAGGGTGCTCCACGGGTCGATCCGGCGGATCTGCATGCTGGCCCGCACCGGCCCGCGAGTGCGCCGCGACACCTGGACCCGGCTGTCGCGGGCCTCCCGGTTCTCCGCGGCCGCCGCGCGGGCTGATCCGCTGGTCGCCTCCGCGCCGCGGTCGGGCGCGGCCTTGCGCTGCGCGCCGCGGGGCACGCCGCCGGACAGGTCGGGCAGCTCGCTCGCGTAGGCCTCGGCGGGCGGCGCGGCGTCGCCGCGGCCGGCGTCGGCGTCGTAGGGTGCGCTCTTCGACCCGCCGGGAGCGCCGGAGCCGGAGATGAAACGGTTCAACCGGGCGTCGGCCCCGCCCGGGCCCGAGGTGGGCGGCTCGCTCTGCCGGTGGGGCGCGGGCCGGGCGCCGCTGCGCTGCCACGGCGGTGCGTCCGCGGCGTCCGGCGTGCGTCCCGTTTGGGTGGGCGGTGCGGCGCGGTGGACGCCGGCCCGCTCGGCCGAACCGTCCCCATTGAGGCCGTCGCCCTTCTTGGGGGCGCCCGGCTCGTTCGGTGAGGTCACCCCGACTCCTTTGATCTCCTACCGGGCCGCACGGCGGCCCGCATGGTCATCGGGCCGAGTGTAGTTCCTTGCCCACGGCTAGCTGTCCGACGGCTCGGCGCCGGCCGCCTCCTCGACCACCTCGTCGGCGTTTTCCTCGGCGTTGCGCGCGATCGCCAGCAGCTCGTCACCGTCGCCCAGGTTCATCAGCCGGACACCCTTGGTCTGGCGTCCCGCCTTGCGGACTTGGCGCGCCGCGGTGCGGATCACGCCGCCGCCCGAGGTGATGGCGTACAGCTCGCTGTCGTCGTCGACGATCAGGGCGCCAACCAGCTTGCCGCGGCGTCGGTCGAACATCACCGTCAGCACGCCCTTCCCGCCGCGACCCTGCACCGGGTACTCCTCGATCGCGGTGCGCTTGGCGTAGCCGCCCGACGTGGCCACCAGCAGGTAAGTACCTTCGCGAATCACGTTGAGCGACAACAGGTAATCGTCGGCGTTGAACCGCATGCCCTGCACGCCGGAGGTGGCGCGGCCCATGGGCCGCAGCGCCTCGTCGGTCGCGGAGAACCTGATCGACTGGCCGTTGGCCGACACCAGCAGCAGGTCTTCCTGCGACGAGCACAGCACCGCGCCCACCAACTCGTCGGTGTCGCGCAGGTTGATAGCCACGATGCCGCCCGAGCGGTTGGAATCGAAGTCGGTCAGCTTGGTCTTCTTGACCAGCCCGTTGCGGGTGGCCAGCACCAGATAGGGCGCGTCCTCGTAGCCCTTGATCTGGATCACCTGGGCGATGCGCTCCTCGGGCTGGAACGCCAGCAGGTTCGCGACGTGCTGGCCGCGGGCGGTACGCGACGCCTCCGGCAACTCGTACGCCTTCGCCCGGTACACCCGGCCCTGGGTGGTGAAGAACAGGATCCAGTCGTGCGTCGAGCAGACGAAGAAGTGCCGCACGATGTCGTCCTGCTTCAACCCCGCGCCCTGCACGCCCTTGCCGCCGCGCTTCTGGCTGCGGTACAGGTCGGTCTTGGTGCGCTTGGCGTAGCCGGTCTCGGTGATGGTGACGACGACGTCCTCGCGGGCGATGAGGTCCTCGTCGTTGACCTCGCCGTCGGCGGCGATGATGCGGGTGCGCCGGTCGTCGCCGTGCTTGTCGGCGATCTCGGCGAGCTCGTCGCGGACGATGGCGCGCTGCCGCTCGGGCTTGGCCAGGATGTCCTCGAGGTCGGCGATCTCGGCCTCGATCTTGGCCAGGTCGTCGATGATGCGCTGCCGCTCCAACGCCGCCAGGCGCCGTAGCTGCATGTCCAGAATGGCCTGCGCCTGGATCTCGTCGATGTCGAGCAACTCGATCAGGCCGGTGCGGGCGATGTCGACGGTCTCCGACGCCCGGATCAACGCGATGACCTCGTCGAGGGCGTCGAGGGCTTTGACCAGACCGCGCAAGATGTGCGCGCGCTCGTTGGCCTTACGCAGCCGGTAGGTGGTGCGCCGGACGATGACGTCAAGCTGATGGGCGACGTAGTAGCGGATCATCTGGTCGAGGCGCAGCGTGCGGGGCACCCCGTCGACGATCGAGAGCATGTTGGCGCCGAAGCTGGTTTGCAGCTGGGTGTGCTTGTAGAGGTTGTTCAGCACGACCTTGGCCACGGCGTCGCGTTTGATCTCCACGACGATGCGCAGCCCGACGCGATCGCTGGACTGGTCCTCGATGTTCGAGATGCCGGCCAGCCGGCCGTCACGGACCTGCTCGGCGATCGAGGTGATGAAGTTGTCGTGGTTGACCTGATACGGCAGCTCGGTGATCACCAAAGAGGTGCGGCCTCGCGAATCCTCTTCCACCTCAACGACTCCGCGCATCCGGATGGAGCCGCGGCCGGTGGTGTAGGCGTCGTGGATGCCTTGCGAGCCGACGATCAGACCGTGGGTGGGGAAGTCCGGGCCCTTGACCCGCTCGCACACCGCGGCCAGCGTGGCCTCCTCGTCGGCCTCGTGATTGTCCAGGCACCAGTAGACGGCCTCGGCCAGCTCACGCAGGTTGTGCGGCGGGATGTTGGTGGCCATGCCGACCGCGATGCCGCCGGACCCGTTGGCCAGCAGGTTCCCGAACCTGCTGGGCAGCACGGTCGGTTCCTGCACCCGGCCGTCGTAGTTCGGGATGAAATCGACTGTCTCCTCGTCGATTTCGCGCAGCATTTCCATCGCCAACGGGGTGAGCCGCGCCTCGGTGTACCGCATGGCCGCCGGCGGGTCGTTGCCTGGCGAGCCGAAGTTGCCCTGCCCGTCGACCAGCGGGTAGCGCAGCGACCACGGCTGCGCCATGCGCACCAAGGTGTCGTAGATCGACGCGTCACCGTGCGGGTGGTAATTACCCATCGTCTCGGCGACCGAGCGGGCCGACTTCGCGTGGCTGCGGTCCGGGCGGAATCCCGAGTCGTACATGGCGTACAGCACGCGACGGTGCACCGGCTTGAGGCCGTCACGCACTTCCGGTAGCGCGCGGCCGACGATGACGCTCATCGCGTAGTCGATGTAGCTGCGCT
>NZ_LZKC01000173.1:0-1175 GCF_001672685.1 Mycobacterium sp. E2462 | reverse complement strand
TGATCGTGGTCATTCCCGTGTGCGCCCTGCTGACCTACAACGCGGTGAGCACCATCCTGGCCCGGGTGCGGCGGCGACGGTCCACGGGGTCGGTCATCGCGGCGCGTCCGCCAGGAAGGTGTGCACGATGTTGGCCTCCCAGCCGGGCATCGTGTCGCTGTGCACCGCGGTGAACCCGGCCTCGCGCAGGCGGGCGCGGAACCGGGTGACGCCGTCGAAGCCGAGCACGCTGCGCCACAGGTAGCGGTACAGCCCGGCGTCGCGCGTGCGCCACCACCCGGACGGGATGATGACGCCCCAGCACACGGCGTGCCAGATCGCGGTGGCCGCGGGGGAGTCGCGGACCGAGTATTCGTGCACGGCCAGCGTGCCGCCGGGCCGCAGCAGCGTCCGGAACGCGCGCAGTTGCTGATCGGGGTCGGCGAGGTTGCGGATCAGGTAGGCGGCCAGGATGCCGTCGAACGGCCCGGAGATGCCGTGCTCGGCGAGCCGCTCGATGGGCGTGTGCACGAAGCGCACCGAGTCCGGCCACGGCTTCGCGCGCGCCACGTCGAGCATGCCGCGCGACGCGTCCACCGCGATGATGTCGGCCTCCGGGGCGACCGCGAGCAGCGCGGCCGTCGACGCGCCGGTTCCGCAGCCCGCGTCAAGCAGCCGTACGCCCCTGCCGCGGTTCGGAAGTCGCATCCGGCTGGCCGAGAGCAGCAGCTGGTCGTGGTAGCCGGGGCTGCGGCCCACCAGGCGGTCGTAGGCGTCGGCGCCCGCGTCGAACGCCGCCGCCAGCTGGTTACCGGCGCGCACGTTGCCGCTCCCACAACAGCAGCACCGCGGTCGCCAGGGCGAAGCCGAACAGGAAGTCCTCCACCGGGATGTCGAAGGGGAAGCGCCAGCCGCTGATCTGCCGTTCGTCGTACCGCACGATCGGCGAGCTCAGCTTGGTCAGCCAGCCGTCGACCGGAATCTGGAATCCGAGCACGATCACCATCGACAGCCAGTAGGCCAGGCGCCGGAACAGCCCGGTCCGCAACACCACCACTTCGGCGGCGCAGACGGCCACGACCGCCGCCACCGCCGGCACCGTGTAACCCAGACCGGTCATCGCCGCCGCACCCGGGCCAGGATGGTGCTCACCGCGTTGTAGGTCAGCAGGGCGCACACGGGAATGACGACGAAGA
>NZ_LZKC01000172.1:0-5736 GCF_001672685.1 Mycobacterium sp. E2462 | reverse complement strand
CGACCCGCGCGGTGAGCCTTTCGTAAACACGCCGTCACATGCCAAGCTGCTGACATGGTCATGGAGATCGCCCGCCCCAAACTCGAAGGCAACGTCGCCGTCGGTGAGGATCGCCAGATCGGCTTCGCCGAGTTCGGCGACCCGCACGGGCGGGCGGTCTTCTGGCTGCACGGCACGCCCGGCGCGCGCCGCCAAATTCCCACCGAGGCCCGCGTGTACGCCAAGGATCACGGCATCCGCCTGATCGGCCTCGACCGTCCGGGGATCGGCTCGTCGACCCCGCACCGGTACCCCAACATCCGGGCCTTCGCCGACGACCTGGCGACGATCGCGGACACCCTCGGCATCGACCGGCTGGCCGTCATCGGCCTGTCCGGGGGCGGCCCGTACGCGCTCGCGTCCGCCGCGGCCTTGTCCGACCGGGTGGTCGCGGCCGGCATCCTCGGCGGCGTGGCGCCGTTCCTCGGCGACGAGGGCATCACCAGCGGGCTGATGAATCTCGGCAAACGGGCCGCGCCGCTGCTGCGGCTGGGCGGGGATCCCCTGCGCATCGGGGCCAGCCTGATGGTCCGCGCCATCCGCCCCGTCGCGAACACCGCCCTCTACCTCTACGCCGCGGTTTCGCCCGAGGGGGACCGGCGGCTGCTGACCCGGCCGGAATTCGGTGCCATGTTCCTCGACGACCTGCTCAACGGCAGCCGCAAGCAGCTCGCGGCCCCCTTCAACGACATCATCCTGTTCACCCAGGACTGGGGATTCCGGCTCGACGAGGTGCGGGTGCCGGTCCGCTGGTGGCACGGCGACAGCGACCACATCGTCCCGTTCTCCCACGGCGAGCACGTGGTGCAGCTGTTGCCCGACGCGGAATTGTTCGTGCTGCCGGGCGAGAGTCACCTCGGAGGGCTGGGCCGCGGCGAGGAGATCCTGTCCCTGCTGATGAAGATCTGGGACGAGCAGGTCTGACTTTCTAGGGGCGGTACCCTGCAGTCGTGCTGCTGGAGTCTCTGAATCCCGCGGCGGTCGCCGCGACCGATATTCCCGATGCGGTGCGCATCGACGGCGCCGTGTTGAGCCGCAGCGATCTGGTCGGCGGCGCCACCTCGGTGGCCGAGCGGGTCGCCGGCGCGGGGCGCGTCGCGATCCTGGCCACCCCGACCGCGCAGACCGTCCTCGCGGTCACCGGCTGCCTCATCGCCGGGGTGCCGTTCGTCCCGGTGCCCTCCGACGTCGGGGCGGCCGAGCGCCGGCACATGCTCTCCGATTCCGGGGCGCAGGCGTGGCTCGGGCCGGTTCCCGACGAGCGGGAAGGGCTGCCGCACATCCCCGTTCGCGCGCACGCCCGGTCCTGGCACCGCTATCCCGAGCCGCCGCCCGAGGCCACCGCGATGGTGATCTACACCTCCGGGACCACCGGGCCGCCGAAGGGCGTGGTGGTGAGCCGGCGGGCGATCGCCGCCGACCTGGACGCGCTGGCGCAGGCCTGGCAGTGGACGGCCGACGACGTGCTGGTGCACGGGCTGCCGCTGTTCCACATCCACGGCCTGGTGCTCGGGCTGCTGGGGTCGCTGCGGATCGGCAACCGCTTCGTGCACACCGGCAGGCCCAAGCCGGAGGCCTACGCGCAGGCCGCCGAGGACCTCGGCGGGACGCTGTTCTTCGCGGTGCCCACCGTGTGGTCGCGGGTGGTGGCCGACGAGGCCGCCGCCCGCGCGCTGCGCCCGGCGCGGCTGCTGGTCTCGGGCAGCGCGCCGCTGCCGGTGCCGGTGTTCGATCGGCTCGAGGCGCTGACCGGGCACCAGCCCATCGAACGGTACGGCGCCTCGGAGTCGCTGATCACCATCTCCACCCGGGCGGACGGCGAGCGGCGCGCCGGCTGGGTGGGGTTGCCGTTGGCGGGCGTGCAGACCCGGCTGCTCGATGACGGCGGCGCGCCGGTGCCCGACGACGGCGAGACCGTCGGCAAGTTGGAGGTGCGCGGGCCGACGATGTTCGACGGCTACCTGAACCGGCCCGAGGCCACGGCCGCGGCGTTCGACGCCGACGGCTGGTACCGCACCGGCGACGTCGCGGTCGTCGACGGCGGCGGCATGCACCGCATCGTGGGCCGCGAGTCGGTCGACCTCATCAAGTCCGGCGGCTACCGCGTCGGCGCCGGGGAGATCGAGACCGCGCTGCTCGGGCACCCGGGGGTGGCCGAGGCCGCGGTCATCGGGATGCCCGACGAGGACCTGGGCCAGCGCATCGTCGCGTTCGTCGTCGGCTCGGCCCAGCCCGACGAGCTGATCAACCATGTCGCGCAGCAGCTTTCGGTGCACAAGCGGCCGCGGGAGGTGCGCGTCGTCGACGCGTTGCCCCGCAACGCGATGGGCAAGGTACTCAAGAAGCAGCTGCTAGCCGACGGCTAACGCGGGGGGCCGCCACGTCTCAATTGCGTCACGACGGCGGCACAAAACTCCCGGTCAGCGGCCGCGCTGCCCGACACGCAGCAGATTGCCAGCATTCTGGACAAGCGTGCGGCCCCGCGTTCGCATAGCTTCGTTGTGGACCTGCACGACGTCCGAGTCCGACCGGACACCCGTTCTTCGAGGATGACACGTGACACAGCTGAGGCGGCCGGATGGCTCGGCCCCGACGAGCGCCGCCGGTCCGCGGCCGACACCGATGCGGCGGGTGGCCGCCGCCTGCCTGGTGGGGTCGGCGATCGAGTTCTACGACTTCCTGATCTACGGCACCGCGGCGGCGCTGGTGTTCCCGACGGTGTTCTTCCCGCGTCTGAGCCCGGCGGTGGCGACCCTGGCGTCGCTGGCCACGTTCGCGACGGCGTTCGTGTCCCGGCCGCTCGGTGCCGCCGTCTTCGGGTACTTCGGGGACCGGCTGGGCCGAAAGAAGACGCTGGTCGCCACGCTGCTGATCATGGGCGCGTCGACCGTGAGCGTGGGCCTGGTGCCCGGCACCGCGTCGATCGGCGTCGCGGCGCCGTTGATCCTGATCGTGCTGCGGCTGCTGCAGGGGTTCGCGGTCGGCGGCGAGTGGGCCGGTTCGGTGCTGCTAAGCGCCGAGTACGCGCCGGTCGGCCGCCGCGGCTGGTACGGCATGTTCACCTCGCTGGGCGGCGGCACCGCGGGCGTGCTGGCCAGCCTGACCTTCCTGGCCGTCAACGTGACCATGGGCGAGAAGAGCCCCGCCTTCATGGAATGGGGCTGGCGGGTGCCGTTCCTGATCAGCAGCGGGCTGATCGCCATCGCGCTGTACGTGCGGCTCAACATCGAGGAGACCCCGGTCTTCGTGGAGGAGAAAGCCCGCGACCTGGTGCCCAAGGCGCCCCTGGCCGAGCTGTTCCGGCTGCAGCGGCGCGAGATCCTGCTGGTCGCGGGCAGCTTCCTGGGCGGCATGGGCTTCGTCTACCTGGGCAACACGTTCCTCGTAATGTACGCCCACAACCACCTCGGCTATTCGCGCGCCTTCATCTGGGGGGTCGGCGCGCTGGGCGGGCTGACCAGCATCGTGTTCGTGTCCGTCTCGGCGTGGGTGTCGGACCGGGTGGGACGCCGGCGCGTGATGCTGGTGGGCCTGTCGGCGTGCCTGCCCTGGGCGTTCCTGGTCGTCCCGTTGATGGACACCGGCAAGCCGGTGCTCTACGCGGTCGCCGTCCTGGGCATGTTCGCCGCCGCGGCCGTCGCCAACGGGCCGTCCGGGGCGTTCGTGCCCGAACTGTTCGCCACCCGGTACCGCTACAGCGGCGCGGCGGTGGCGATGAACCTGGCCGGCATCCTCGGCGCGGCCGTGCCGCCGCTGCTCGCGGGCCCGCTGCTGGCGAGCTACGGCAGCTGGGCGATCGGGCTGATGATGGCCACCCTGGTGCTGGCCAGCTTCGTCTCCATCTACCTGCTGCCCGAGACCAGGGGCACGACGCTGCGCAGCGGTCGCACGGCGCCCAAGCAGCCCGCGCGGCTATAGGGGCCGTCAGTTGGCGTGCAGGTCCTCGTTGAGGGCGATGCCCTGCCCGCCGCGCGGAACCACCTCGACCGCTCCGCTCACCGAGTTGCGCCGGAACAGCAGGTTGTTGCCGCCGGAGAGGTCGCGGGCCTTGAGCACCTGACCGTCGGGCGTGGCGACCTTGGTGCCGGCGGTGACGTACAAGCCGGCCTCGACCACGCAGTCGTCGCCCAGCGAGATGCCCAGCCCCGCGTTGGCGCCCAGCAGGCAGCGCTTGCCGATCGAGATCACCTCGGTGCCGCCGCCGGACAGGGTGCCCATGATGGACGCGCCGCCCCCGACGTCCGAGCCGTCGCCGACCACGACGCCGGCCGAGATGCGGCCCTCCACCATCGACGCGCCCAGCGTGCCGGCGTTGTAGTTGACGAAGCCTTCGTGCATGACCGTCGTGCCCGGCGCCAGGTGCGCGCCGAGGCGCACCCGGTCGGCGTCGGCGATGCGCACCCCGGTCGGTAGCACGTAGTCGACCATCCGCGGGAACTTGTCGACCCCGTACACCGTCACCGGCCCGTGCCGGCGCAGCCGCGCCCGGACCGCCTCGAAGCCCTCGATGGCGCACGGCCCGCGATTGGTCCAGACCACGTTGGTCAGCACCGAGAACAAGCCGCCGGCATTCAGCCCGTGGGGCGCCACCAGCCGGTGCGACAGCAGGTGCAGCCGCAGGTAGGCGTCATGCGCGTCGGCGGCGACGTCGTCGAGCGAGCCGATGACCGTGCGGACCGCGATGGTCTCCGTGCCGCGGTCGTCGTCGCGGCCGACCAACGCGGCCAGCTCCGGCGCAACGTCGGACAGCGCCAGCCGCGACGTGCCGGACGTCCCGGAGTCGGTGAGTTCCGGTGCCGGAAACCACGTGTCGAGGATCGATCCGTCCGACGCCAGCGTCGCCAGCCCCACACCCACCGCAGCTCCAGTCACGGCGGTCAGGTTATCGCCCCCGGACGACCGTGCGGGACCCGCCCGGCCCCGACGACGCCGCACCCGTAACGGCGGCGTTAACGGCGGATTTCCGGGTACGCGGGCGCTCGGGGGTGAGGCAGGTCACGTCGTGGGCCCGCCGCTGATCCCTCCGCCGGCCCGTCGAGGCCGCTCGATCACCGGAGGAGCACACGATGTCCGTTACCACGTCCCTTGTCAACACGTCCTTTGTCACCATCCGACCCGAGGCGCTGCTGGCCGCGGCCGGCGCGCTCGACGGTCTCGGTTCCGCGCTGGCCGCCCAGGATGCGGCGGCCGCCGCCGCGACCACGAGCATCGCGCCGGCGGCCGCCGACGAGGTGTCGGCGCTGCAGGCCGCGCAGTTCTCCGCCTACGGCACCTGGTACCAGCAGGTCAGCGCGCAGGCCAAAGCGGTGCACCAATCGGTGGTCAGCACGCTCACCAGCAACGCCGGCTCGTACGGCGACACCGAGGCCGCCAACCAGGTGACCACCAGCGCCGCCGCCCTGCCCAGGGCCGCCGCCGCGGCGGCGGCCGACCCGTCGTCCGACACGGGCGCCGCGCTGGGCACCACCATCGAATGGGGCCAGAACGTCGGCGCCGCGGCGTCGGACTTCATCTCGCTTGGGGCCGGCCAATTCGCCCCGGGCGCCGGCCTGTTCAGCACCTCCGCGGCCGTCACCGCCGACGCCGGTGCCGCGGTGCCGGTGGCTGCGGCCGCGCCGCCGGCGGCCGCGGCCGCCGCGGCCGGGGCGAATTGGCCGGCCCCAAGCGAGATGAAGTCCGACGCCGCGGCGCCGACGT